>JAFCCG010000091.1 GCA_017610335.1 Chloroflexota bacterium
AAAGAAAAGAATGCTGCTGCAAAAAAGATATACAAAGAAAGGGGATTTGATTTTATCGGAATGTATCACAGAGAACTTGACAGCGAAGTTGTTGAAGAAATGGAACTTGACCTTTCACCAGATGATAAAGAAAATCTAAGTTACGTTGGCTAATAGCTTTTGCAAAACAGAGTTTCTAATAGCTTTTGCCAGCCAGAATTTTATTGAAGCTAATAGCTTTTGCCAAACCAGGCTTTTATTGTTGTTTCTTTTCCGCATTTGATACATTTTAGTTTTTGATTTTTTTGACCAAATGGAATGCATCTGCTTGTTACAGTTGTTTCTTCCTTTATTTCTTCCTCACATTCTGTTGTGTTACAGAATGGTGCAAGAATTAGTTTTTTTTCTGCAAGGGCTTTTTTAAAATCCGGCCAGGTTTTTGCTTCAACAGAATTTTCTTTAAGGAATTTTTCAGCTTTTTTAAACATATCCTTGTGCATTTCTTCAATTACCTGCTTTGCCTTTTCAGCAATCTTTGATTCTTTTACAAATTCTTTTTTGCCAGTATCTCGTCTTACAAGAACAATCTGTTTTTTGTTAAGGTCTTTTGGGCCAATTTCAATCCTTAAAGGAATTCCTTTGAGTTCCCATTCGTTAAACTTCCAACCGGCAGAATATGAATCGCGGTCGTCAACAAAAGCATTTAGGAAATCAAGCTTTTTTTCAAACTCTTTTGCTTTTTTCAAAACTTGTTCTTTGGTTTTATCAAAAAGAATTGGAATAATTACTGCTTTGATTTTTGCAAGTCTTGGAGGAGTAACAAATCCTTTGTCGTCTCCGTGCACCATTATAATTGAACCAATAAGCCTTGTACTAAAACCCCAGCTATTTTGCCATGGAAGTTTTTTGTTGCCTTTTTCGTCAAGGTATTCAATCTCAAAAGCTTTTGCAAAGCCTTGCCCTAAATTATGAGATGTTCCCATTTGCAATGCCTTACCGTCAGGCATTAGTGCTTCAATTGTAAAGGTTTTTTTTGCCCCTGCAAACTTTTCAGATTCTGTTTTTTGTCCAAGAAGAACCGGAACTGCAAGCAGGTCTTGACAAAGGTTTTTATACTCATCCAAAAACATTAATGCTTCTTTTTCAGCCTGTTCTTCTGTTTCGTAAACACAGTGTCCTTCCTGCCAGAGAAATTCTCTTGTTCTCAAAAAAAGCTTTGTTTGTCTTACTTCCCATCTTAAAACATTGCACCATTGGTTTATTCTTAAAGGCAAATCTCTCCATGAGCGAATCCATTTGGAATAACTTGCATACATTATTGTTTCGCTTGTTGGTCTTATTGCAACCTTTTCTTCAACATCTTTACTATCACTTTCAATCCAGGCAAGTTCTGGTTCAAATCCCTCTGCATGTTCTGCTTCTTTTTCAAAAAAGCTTTTTGGAATAAGTAGTGGAAAATAGGCATTTCTTACACCTTTTTTAAAAATTGCTTTGTTAAAATTTTCCTGAATTGATTCCCACAAAACATAAGCATTTGGTCTTACTACCATAAAGCCCCTTATTGGCGCATAATCGGCAAGTTCTGCTTTTTGTACAACCTGATTATACCATTCTGAAAAATTGCCTTTTTTTGTCTCTGTCAGACCTTGTTGTTTTTCTTCAGCCATAAAAATACCCTGTAAGAAATTGCACTGCAAAAAGCTTTTTATTTCTTGTTTTGACCTTTTTCCTCCGGAAAACGGTGCCTTCTATTGCTGTCTCTTAAAAAGTCAGCAATTTTTGACAAGGCATCCTTGTCCATTCTTTTTTTCTTTTTTTTGCTTCATAATCAGGCAGACTTTTTATCGGAGGCCTTTCTCTTTCAATTATTTCCTTTTCGTTCAAAAAATATTCACTTGGCTTGCCCTCCTCTTCTCGAATTTCAGGAAACCTTAAAATTGGACAAAATTTTTTGAGAAATTCCGCCTTTTCCCTTTCGGCAAGCCTGTTTGCAAAAACCTGCATTATGCTAAAGGCTTGTCTCCCTAAAGCCACTGTTTCCCTGTTTGTGTGCTCCACTTCGCCCAAATCAATCTGGGCCATACTATCCAAACCAAACTGTCTTGCTATATCAATCAGATGACCCATTTCAACACCATAACCTACAAAGAATGGAATTTTTTCAAGCAACTTCCTTCGCCCTGCTGCCTGGCCGCATAATGGCTGAATAAATCCGGTTAGTTCAGGATAATAAAGATTCATAAAAGGCCTTACCCCTATCTCTGTTGTTCGGCCTCCGCCGTATGAAATGATTTTGCCCTTGAAAGTAATTGCTCTCCTGTAAAATCCGCGGGTATATCCTAGCTTTTTTTGCTCAAGCAATGGACCAACCAAGCCGTAAACAAATTTTGGGTGAATGTTTGAAATGTCTGCGTCAATCCAGCAGATTATGTCGCCTCTTAGGACATGAAGGCTTTTCCACAGGTTTTCCCCCTTTCCATAAAATGCGCCAAATTCACGCAAATGCCTTTCACTTTCAATTATTTTTGCACCGGCCTTTTCAGCAACCGCAACTGTTTGGTCAGTGCTGCTTGAATCAATTATTGCAATTTCGTCAATCAGATGTTTTTTGTTATACAATGCTTCCTTAATTGTTGCAATCACTTTGCCAACATTTTCTTCCTCGTTTAAGGTTGGAATGCCAACACTTATTTTCAGCTTTTGCTGTTTCTTTAATTCAATCAGCCTGTCAATGTCTTCAAACTGCGAATAATGCAATGTGTTTTTGTTAAACCAGGCAAGAACGCTTGTATCACATGCCCTTGGCTGCTTTTTTCTCCTGACCCTTTTTGCAGTCTTCTTTACCTTTTCAAC
>JAFCCG010000016.1 GCA_017610335.1 Chloroflexota bacterium
GAATGGTAGCAGCTTAATTTTTCACATTCCCGCTTCTTCCAATTCTTTTGGAATGCCGGCAATTAGATTTCAATTTCTTCAAGGTCTTTTGGAACTACAACGTTGCCGAATTCCTGCCTTGCCTCGTTTTCAACGTCCTTGTTTTTCTTATAGCGCGGTGAGATGTGCACAAGCACCAGCTTCTTTGCCTTTGTCTGCTCTGCTACCCAGGCCGCCTGCTTCGCCGTTGAGTGCTTTGTTTCTTTTGCCCTTGTAATGTGCTTTTCAAGAAAAGAGGATTCATGCACCAGAACATCGGAATCTTTTATTGCGTCAAAGTTGAAACCTTTTTTCCCTTTCTTCCCTTTGAATAATCCATTACCTGCTCTGGCTTGAAGGCTTTGCCCTTAACTTTTACTTTTTCCCCTTTCTGCAGCCTGCTCCAAAGAGGGCCTTCGGGAATTCCAAGCTTTAATGCCTTTTCCCTTTGGAATGTTCCTTTCTTGTCTTTTTCCTTGAATACATATCCAAGGCATGGGACTCCGTGCTTTAAGGGAAAAGAATCAATTTCATATTTTTCCCCTTCGCAGACCTTTCCCCTGCCAACTTCTTTTACTCTTATTTCAAAGTTTTTGCGCATTAGCGCAAGGTCCATTATTTTTTCAATTTCTTTTTTTGTTCCTTTTGGCCCGTAAACATAAAGTGGTAGATCCCTTTCATGCATTGCCATTGTTGCAATAAGCCCTGGCAATCCAAGCACGTGGTCTGCGTGAAAGTGGCTCAAAAAAATTGAGTGAACTCTCATATAGCTCACGCCTGATTTCATCATCTGCCTTTGGGTCCCCTCTGGGCAGTCGAAAAGGAACCAGTTTCCTTCAAACTGCAAAGCTATCGCTGTCAAATTCCTTTCCACAGTAGGGTTTGAACAGCTTGTTCCAAGGACAATTAAACGCATTTAAATCACTAAACAAAAGGGTGTGGAAATATTTAAAATAAGGGGATTTGAAGTGTTTGCCTTAAAGTTTCCATAGCTTTTTAAAACCCAATTTATATATGTAATACTGTATGCAAAGTTCTAAGAATGCAAAAGCCAAAAGCACTGCTTCTGTTCCTGTTCCTCCGAGAATAATTGACCAGGTTGTTGGGCAGGAAAAAAGTGTTGCTTTGCTTAAAAAGGCTGCTATACAAAAGAGAAATGTTTTGCTTATTGGAGTTCCTGGAACAGGGAAAAGCATGCTTGCACAGGCAATGGCTGAAATAATGCCTGTTTCAAAGCTTCATGATGTTTTAATTTACCCAAATCCTGCCGACCAAAACAATCCAAAGGTAAGGGTTGTAAAGGCTGGTTCGGGAAAAAAGATTTTGCAAAAAACCCGGCTTGAGGCAAGAAAGCAGGATGACAATATGCGTTTGCTTAGCTTTTTGCTTCCAATGGGCGCATTTATTCTTTCTCTTGTAATTTGGCAAATGGGCTGGGTTCCTGATGTTGTTTTTTCTGCTTTGCTTTTGCTTGATGGGCTTTTGATGATTGGTTTTGGTCTTGGAATGCAGATGAAGCCACGTGGTACAAAGCAGACTCCTAAGCTTTTGATTGATAATGCTGCAAAAAAAACAGCTCCCTTTCTTGAAGGAACCGGCGCAAGGGCAGGCGCGCTACTCGGGGACGTTAGACATGACCCGCTGCAATCGTTTATTGACGAAGTTAAATTTGTCGTTTGCCGTAGCGGTATTGAGGAAAAAATTTCTTTTGAACAGCTGTGGAAAGAGATGGCTGCAAAATATCCTGAGCTAATTGAAAAATACGAGAAGGGCTATGACGCAATGGTTTTTCCAAGCAAAGAGGCGGTTTTTGTTTATGGTGTTAATGATAAAAAGGAAATTATTAAGTCAAGAATCTATTCGATGAACAGAAGGCCTTACAATGATGAAGTGGTTGAGGTTTTTGTTGGAGAATCAAAAGTTACTTTGACTCCTGAACACCGTGTTATAACTAAGAAATGTGACAGGGACGCCGAAAAGCTTTCCAAAGGCGATGAGCTAATTAAAATAGTCAAGCTTGAGCTTGCAAAGGTTTTCAGTTGAAAAACCTCACCACCTCCACTATCGGAATTTTTTCTTACGACTTGTGCGTTGTTCGGCTTAAACCTTTGCACGCCTAATTCTTGTTATACTGGTGCAAAGGATTTAATGCCTCCAACGCACTAGCGTCTCCAGAAAAAATTCCGAAATATTTTGGAGGTGGTTCGGTTTGGTTTTTTCAAAAAATTCAAATTCTTTGAGTGCAAAGTGCCTAAAAGGGGGTTATAAACTTTTACCGGAAACCCACTCTTTGCAAAGCGGCTTAAAAGCGAAAAACAAAACTCTTATGAGTTCTATGTCACTTGTTGCCGAGCAGGATATAATCAATACCTATTCAGTGGAGGAACAGCTCTCCTGTAAAAAATACACTGAGTACAAAGAGCTAATTAAACAAAACCCTTCTTTTGGCTACAAGCGCTGTGCAAAATTGCTTGGTGTTCCGCAGGGTAGAACAAGATGGTGGCATACTAAAGGAGAAAAAAAGGCAGTTCCTTTAGCATTAAAGGCAGTTAAGAAGCTTAAAGAAGCTGGTTTACTTCCCTTTACTTCAGAACATAAACACGTTAAAATAGTTCTTAATATCTTGGGTACTCTGTTTGGAGATGGAGGTATTGATAGGCGGCTTAATACAATGGCTTTCATCTCCGCAGACAAAAGGGATGTTGATTTGTGGAAAAATGATCTGGTCGAGGTCTTTCCTTTTGCAAAAAACAAGATGAATGTTGTAAAGGGTGGCGAGTGGGGTCACTCTTATAACATGAGAACCTTTGATAGGGCAGTAATAAGGTTCTTTGTTGCTTTAGGCACGCCGGTTGGAGATAAAATAATCACTCCTTATTCACTTCCTTCTTGGATTGGAAAAATTAAACCAGCTGCATCAAAATGTTTTCTTGACGGCTTGCTTTCCAGCGAGGTTTCGATTCCAAAGTTCATCAAAAGAATATATGGCGTTGATTATTTTAAGAATTTTAGCCTAAGTTTGTCCAAATCAATGGTTTTTGAAGCTAGTCACATGGATTTTATGGATTCTCTTAGAAAACAGTTTAAGCTATTAGACATAATGTGTACTCCCAATCTTAGGAAAGATGTTTATCGCAAAGAACCAAGAAAGGATGGGCATATTAGCAATGGTTATCGGATATTCTTTAGGGTAGGTATCTCCAATGTTTTGCAGTTTCATAAAATATTTCCATTGCGGTACTGTTTTGGAAAGAAAGAAAAATTTGATAAAGAAATAAAAAAGGCGCAGGCTGCAAACCCTGCGCTAAATTAATCATCTCTTCCCCATTCGGATGAGCCTAACCAAAACCAAACAATTTAAACCCTTTCCAACATTACTCTCCTTCATGGAAGAAAAGAAATTCAAAGCTAATTTGGAAAAGGTTTCCTCAATTTCAAAAAGGCAGTTCAAAGGCCATGTCTACAATGTGACAACAGAAACAGGAAACCTTTTTGTTGAAGACATCCTTGTTCACAATTCCGGCGGCTTGGGCACGCCTGCGCATCTTCGTGTCGAGCCAGGAATGATCCACAGGAGCAGCGGAGGCGTCCTTTTTCTTGACGAGATTGCTACTTTAAGTCCAAAAGCACAACAGGAACTTTTGACTGCAATGCAGGAAAAAAAGTATGGGATAACAGGACAAAGCGAGCTTTCAAGCGGTGCCATGACCAGAACTGATCCAGTGCCTTGTGATTTTGTTTTGGTTGCTTCAGGAAACTATGCTGATCTTGCAAAAGTGCATCCTGCTTTGAGAAGCAGAATCAGAGGTTATGGTTATGAAATTTATATGAATGTTGATATGCCTGATACTGAGGCAAACAGGGAAAAGCTTGTGCAGTTTGTTGCACAGGAAGTTAAAAAGGACGGAAAGATTCCTGCTTTTAGTTTGGATGCAGTTAACGAAATAATTTTTGAGGCAAGAAGGCGTGCTGATAGAAAACACAGACTTACCTTAAAGCTTCGTGATTTGGGTGGACTTATTAGAGCTGCTGGAGATATTGCAAAAGAAAAAGCTCATTCTATTGTAATGCCTGAAGATGTTATGCAGGCAAAATTCAGTGCAAGAACTTTGGAACAACAGATGGTTGATAAGTCTCTTGAAATGAAAAAAGAGTATGATGTTTATCTTACAGAAGGGGTTGCTATTGGCAGAGTTAATGGTCTGGCTGTAAGCAGTGATGGCTCGGCAGGAATGATTTTGCCAATTGAAGCTGAAATGGCTCCTGCCGCCTCCCGAAGTGAGGGTAAAATCATTGCAACAGGAAAGCTTGGAGAAATTGCAAAGGAAGCTGTTCAAAATGTCAGTGCTTTAATTAAAAAGGTCAGTGGTAAGGACGTCAGTAAGCATGATTTACACATTCAATTTTTGCAGACTTATGAAGGTGTTGAAGGAGACAGTGCAAGTGTTTCTGTTGCTACTGCTGTAATAAGTGCTGCTGAAGGAATTCCAATAAAGCAAAGCCTTGCAATGACAGGTTCGCTTTCAGTGAGGGGCGAGGTTCTTCCAATTGGAGGGGTTTCAAGCAAGATTCAGGCTGCAATCAAAGCAGGTGTTAAAGAAGTTATTATCCCAAAGTCAAATCTTGAAGACATTGTTTTAACAACAGAGGAACTGAAAAAAATAAAGGTTATTCCTGTTTTAACTCTAAACGAGGTTTTGGCAAACGCTTTTGTTGACGGAAATAAAACAAAAAAGTTTCTTTCATCTTTGAAAAACATTCTTAATTTTTTATCAAGAACTCAAACAAAACCTGTTTCAAAGAAAACAGTTGCTTAATTTTAAAAAAAACAATTGTTTAATTCAAAAAAACAGCTGTTTAATTTATACTGTTAGAACTATTTTTCCTTTTTTAAAGAAAAACTTTTTATTGTTTAATTCAATGCTTTTATTTGTTTCACTTTTGATATAAGTTATGCTTTTCTTTTTATTATCAACGGCTTTAACTCTGCCAATCCATGTTCCGTTCGTATTGTAAATTGGCACGCCTATCAAAAGTTTTGTTACTTTTTCCCTTATGTCTAAGACTTCGCTTAGTCTAAAGGAGACAAGTAATACTACAAAACTTCCGAGTATTGTTACAAGGAAAACATTCAAATCAACTTCTCTTAACAGTACAAGTGTTGCTGTGTTAAGAATCCACCAGAATAGAATGATGCTTATTCCTGTTAGCAGGTATTTTCTCAAAAGGAATGCTTTTTTCAGGTGTACAACGTCAATGCATCTTCCAATAACTACGCTTAATGCGGCAAGTGCAACGAACAAGTATGTTGCCTGAATGATTCTTGCCGAGTCAAGTAATGGGTTTGAGAATTGCATTGTCAAATAAAGATTGTATGCTGTGATTATTCCAAATGCTGCAATAAAAATGCTTCCAATGTAAAATGGAAAACTGCTTCTTTGAACTGAAATGCTTCCTGTTCCTCTTTTGAAGGTGTCAATTAATGGCTCTTCTATTCCAAAGCCTTTTATCAAAAGGTAGATTCCAAAAACAAGTGCAATTATTTGGAACGACATTGTTCCAAGTGCAAAATAAGCCAACAGTAATATTGCCGGAATTCCAAAAACAATTCTTGCAATGTAAGGATCTTTCACTGCCTCTTTTATTGTAAAGAATGCAGATTCAATTTGCTGTGCCTGTTTTATGATTACAATTTCTTTTGAAACAATTTTTGCACGACTTTGCAGTATTGGGATAATTTGGTCGTCTTCTGCTCCGTCTGTTACCAGTACAAATCCTTCTGCTTTGAATTTTGAAAGCACAACATCAATCTGTCTGTTAAGTTCTTTGTCTGATTGAAAGCCTGCTTTACTGTGGCCTGTTATTGTTACAACCTGTGCTGTTTTTATATTTTTTTTAACTTCATCAAATTTTTTTACAGCAGCAAAAATGCTGTTTGCATCGGATTCTGTCGGGTCTGCAAGGGCAAGTTTTGAAGCTGCCTCCAAATTTTTTTCCCTTCCTATCACAGGTCCTTTAACCCCTGCTTTTTTCCCGAGGTCGTTGTCCCTGTCAACACAAATTACCAGTAAATTGTCCATTTTGTTTCAACTCATTAATAGTTAAGGTTATATATAAATGATTCACTAAAATATATTTAAATAGTGTCATTATGGTATTTTTGGTGATATTGTGAAAGAACAAGGCATAAAGTATATCATTTTCATTTTTCTACTTTTTTTCCTATTTAGTCTTGCGGCAATTACCTTTACCAATGTTGATGTTTTGGCAGCAAATCTTGTCTGGATTGTATTAATTGCCTTGTTTCTTTTGATTGTCTGGAAAGGCGACCTTATTCTAATGCTTGAAGAATACCAGCGTGCGGTGATAATGCGCTTTGGAAAAGTAAAGCGTGTTGGTGGACCAGGCTGGTGCATTATAATTCCATTTATTGAAAAGCCAACAATTGTTGATTTGAGAACACAAACAATTGATGTTCCAAAACAGCAGATTATTACAAAAGGAAACATAGAACTTGGAATTGATGCAGTTATTTATTTAAAGGTTGGGGTGGAAAAAGAATCGGTAATTAAGAGCGTGATTGAGGTTGAAGATTACAGGACGGCCGCAAGGCTTTATGTTATTGCGGCTTTGAGGGACGTACTTGGAAGCATGAACCTTAATGAAATAATAACTCAGATTGACACTGTAAACAAAAACCTTAAAGAAGGGCTTAAGAAAATTACAATAGCTTGGGGAATTGTCATTGAAAATGTTGAAATAAAAGATGTTGACATTCCAAAAATTGTTTTGGATGCAATGCATAAGGAAAAGGCTGCAGAGCAGGAAAAACTTGCAAGAATGGAAAGAGCAATGGCCCACGAATACGAAATTGAAACAGTTAAAAGGGCTGCTGAGAATTTGAGTGACAAAGCAATGGCCTATTATTATATCAGGGCGCTTGAAAAACTGGGTGAAGGTAAGAGCACAAAGTTCATGTTTCCAATGGAAATTACAAAGCTTGCTGAAAGCATTGGAAAAGGAGTACAGTCTGGTTCTGGGCTTGAAAAATTGTTTGAAAAATATGCCCCTGCTGTTACAGCTGTGCTAAGTCAGAATGAGAAACAACAGATTGCAAAAAAGGTTAAGAAGAAAAAGTGAATTTTCTTGAAGAAAAAGCCAACCAAGCCATTCCAAAACCTGTGTGGCCTGCCGTCTAAACTTGAAACAAGCGAAAGCCAGAGGAAAAGAGTGCGCCTATTGTTGAAAAACAAAAACTGCAGGGGCGGTATTTCAGACGAATTAAATAGGGGAAAGCCGCCATTAAGAGACCTGAAGAAAAAGTGAAATTCCTTTTTTTCATGCAATTGCCGCCACAATCACATATGCTTCAATTAATCCGCCTATTGTAAGTAATCCAAGTGCGTACAAAATCATTACAATTACGTCTTTTACAATAAGGTTCATTTCTCCTTTGAGATGTCTTTTCTTGCTTATTGCAACTCCGATTATTCCTCCTGCAATTGCTCCACAAAAATATCCAAGTGCTTCAAACATTCCATGTGGTACCAATCCCAATGCCCTGTTTGTTGCAATTCCAAGTGCGGCAACTCCGCCATGACTTATGGAATATTGCACAATATCTTTGCCAATCAGTACTCCTAAAACAGAAGCATTCCATCCAAGAAGGAAAACAGCTCCTGCACCATATACAATTGAGAAAAACAGCATTGGTATCAGAACAAAAAGGTTGTTCATAAAAATTATTTCAAACCAGCAGAAAGGATTTGAACCGCATGCTGTTGCTGAATTTGAAAAAGCCCCGGTTATGTTTTCTTCACTGGAAATTGAAAAAGCGCCTGAAAGGTTTTCTCTAAGGACACTTATTTGTCCAAGAACGGATTCTTGTTCTGCAAACATTACTCCTCTTACATCTGGTGTCACAACACTATACCAGAAGGCATATGCAAGAATCATTCCAATAAAAAAGAACGCGTAAACTTTTACTATACTAAAATGTCTTGCAATAAACAATGCTGCAAAACCAGCTCTTTCAGCTTCTTTTTCTTCTTCGGATTTAAACATTGAATGAAACAACGGAACAAGTGCGATTGTGACAAACGCTATTGCAAGAATTGAAGAGCTTTTTGGAAACGTAATATATGATGCCCAAAGCGAAACAGAACAAATGAGAATAGATGCTATAAGCATGAAAAAAGGGTGCTTTAATGTTTCTTTCAAGTCTAAAACATATTCAAGTACCATACCAACACCATGATTTAAATAACTTGTTGTTAAGAGAATATATTGCAGGGTAATAATAAGATTACCGTTTTCTGCTTATTTTTTTAGGGTTTTTTTGTATGGATAAATTAAAGAAAAAAGTTGCCTCACCAGGCGAATTTCTTAGTACTGAAGAGGAATTTATTCCTGGAAAAAATACCTTTGAAGAAAATGGTGAAATTTTCAGTAGTAACACCGGTCTTATTGTAGAAGATTTAAAATCAAAGGAAATTTCTGTAAAATCTTCTTCAGAGCCAGTTAAGATAAAATCCGGAAGCGTTGTTTTTGGCAGGGTTGATGTTGTAAAAGACAGTTCTGTTTTGATAGAAATGCAAAACATTTATGGTGCAGATAAAAAAGTATTTACTTCAAGTTTTGCTGTCTTGCCTGTAAGAAATGTAAGCCGTGATTATGTTGAAAGATTGCGTGATTTTTTTAAAATCGGAGATCTTGTAAAAGCAAAGGTTGCAAAAATTCTACCAGGCAACAATATTGACCTCGAAACAAGCAGCAGTCCTGATTTTGGTGTTGTAAAAGCATTTTGCAGCAGATGCAGAAAACCACTGCATCTTTTTGGTTCAACTTTAAAGTGCACTAGTTGTGGAAATACCGAGGGGAGAAAAATTTCAAACGATTATTTGCTCAAGTAAATTTTAAGAAAAGTGATTTTAAAAAATTAAATTTATTAAATAAATTGTTAAAAATTAAATTTTTTAGGGCGTGATTTTTATGGATATTGAAGTAAAAAAAAGTGCAGTAAACGAGCTTCATTTTGTAATGAAAGGTGAAAGGCATACTTTTCCAAACCTTTTAAGAGAAACGCTTTTGCAGGATTCAAGTGTTATTTTTGCAGCGTATACTCTGCAGCATCCCCTTGGATCTGAATGCGAGTTTGTTGTAAAAACAAAAGGCAAAACCGCAAAAAAAGCTTTAGCCGATGCAGCAAAACAGGTTGAAAAAAAACTTGTTGAGTTTGAAAAGGCTTTTAAAGCTGCAAATTAAGGCGAATTGAATGAAAGAGTTTTTGCGCATTCTCGCAATAGATAATTACAGCTTTAAGCCAAGCATTATAGAAAAGAATTTGATAAAATTTCGGTGAAAAAATGACTTGGAAAAAATTCAGAAAAAAATTGAAATGGCTTGACCCATTCACATATGTTGACCTTTATGTACTGCCAAAAGTAAACCCAAAAGACAATGAGGCAATAAACTGGGTTGTTTATCTTGCAAGTGCTTTTCTTTTTGCATGGTTAATTTACACAGGTCTTGGGCTTGTTTTTGGAACAGAAAGTCCTATGATGATTGTTGTAAGCGGTTCAATGGAACCATTATACCATCGGGGTGATGTCATTCTATTACATGGTGCCGGAACCGATTCAATTAACAGCCCTGAAGTAGTGCTTGACTTTTCTTCACTTGAAGAAAGAGAACTTGCATCTTTTGCAGAACTTATTTATTCCAATTCTGCTCCAAAGCAAATTGAGGCAATAAATTTTGACAGCGGACAGAATATTCCAATTACACAGGAAGGCGATATAGTGGTTTACTGGAGTGAGCGCATGAATGAACCAGTTGTTCACAGAACAGTTGCTAAATTGCGTGCAAATGACGGGGTGTATTTTTTAACAAAAGGTGATTCAGTTTACAACACTACTGTTGACCAAGACTGTGGCATGGTAATAAATGGGCAACCTCAAAAACCCTGCATAGAGCTTTATCCTACACCGCTTAAAAACCTGCAGGGCAAAGCATTTTTCCAGATTCCACTTTTAGGATGCGTAAAGTTATGGCTTTTAGATGACCTTGGAAGTCTTATAGCAACAGGAAAGCTTCCAAACGAATTCAGGGAAGGAAACGTGTGCTAAAACCTTTTGTTTTTTTTCCCAAATAGCATTTTAAACTTAATTGAACAGAATTCTTATTGGTGTGATAAAAAAATGAAACTCGTTTTAGAAAAAGCAGTGGATTTTCAGAAAAGCATTGATGCTATTGCAGTTCTGATTGATGAAGCAGAATTTATTCTTGACGAAAACGGTCTTGCATTAAAGGCAACTGACCCAAGTCAGATTTCAATGATTGACTTTTTTCTGGAAAAGACTGCTTTTAAGAAATTTGACGTAAAAGAAAAAGCAAAAATTGGTCTTGATTTGGATTACTTAAGACAGATTATGTCAAGGGCAAAGTCTGATGACGAACTAACAATTGAATTGGATGATAATCAAAACAGGCTGAATGTCAGCTTTAAGGGTGCGAGTATGAGAAAATTTAATCTGCCTCTTATTGACATTTCTACAGCCGAATTGCCAAACCCAAAAATAGAGTTTGATGTTGAAGTAAAGCTTTTGGCAAGTGTTTTGCAGGATGCCTTAAAAGATGCAGCTCTTGTAAGCTCGCATGTTTCTGTTGGAGTTGAAGCAAACAAGTTTATTGTAAGAGCTGATAGCAGTAAGGGAAATTTGGATAGTGTTACTGAAAAGGACAAAAAGTATTTGATTGAACTTAATGCAAAAAAGGACGCAATGAGTATGTTTCCATTGGATTATTTGCAGGACATGCTAAAAGCGGCACAGTCTGCAACACCAATTCAGGTAAACCTTAAGGCAAATGCACCGATTGAAATCAGTTACGAAATCGGAAAAGCTAAAATAAAATATTTCCTTGCTCCAAGAATTGAAAGCTAACTATTTTTTTCCAATTATTTTGGGCGCTGTAAAATGAAGCAAAATGGTTTGAAGCAAAATGGTTTGTTTGAAATGAAGCAAAATGGTTTGAAGCAAAATGATTTGTTTGGTTTGAAGGTAAAGAAAAAAATTGCAATGCTTACCTGTTATGATTTTCAAACCGCAAAGCTTTTGGAACAGGCAGGAATTGATCTTATTCTTGTAGGAGACAGTCTTGGAATGGTTGTTCTTGGTTTTAATGATACAAAATCTGTAACAATGGCTGACATGATAAGGCATACTGCTGCTGTTGCAAGAGCTGTTGAAAAAACTCCTATAATTGGTGATATGCCTGCAGGGTCTTACAATTCTGCTGAAGATGCTTTGAAAAATGCAAAGCTTTTGCTTGAAGCAGGTGCAAATGCAGTAAAGTTTGAAGGATGCAGACCAGAAATCGTTTCTGTTTTGGTTAAAGAAAAGATTTCTGTAATGGCTCACATTGGTTTGTTACCACAGACTGCTGAAAAGTATTGTGTTCAGGGGTATGAAAAAGACGATGCTAAAAAAATCTTTGAGGATGCAATGATTTTGGACAAACTTGGGGTGTTTGCTATTGTTCTAGAATGCATTCCTTTGTCGCTTGCAAAAAAAATTACTGAAAATACAAATGCTTTAACTATTGGAATTGGTGCAGGTTTGCACTGCAATGGACAGGTTCTTGTAATAAACGATTTGCTTGGATTGAATCAGAAATTTAAGCCAAAGTTTGTGAAACAATATACAAATCTTTCAGAAAAAATAACCACTGCTGTTTCGAACTTTAAAGAAGAAGTTTTGAATGGAAAATTTCCTTTGGATAAAGAAAGCTTTCATTAATATTCTTTGGCCGAATAAAATTTTCATTAGTGCTTTTTGAATAAACAGGCTTTTTTTGGCTGTAAGAAAACCTTTATTAATTACTTTTGTCTTTTCTTTGTTGAATGGTTGAAACAAAAATACAGATTGGAACAATAATTGTTTTGCTTGTTTTGGTTCTTATAGTCGGCACTATAGTTTTTAATAACTTAGAGCAATGGTCTCCTGTTGATTCTTTTTATTTTACTGCTACAACCCTTTTGACTATTGGTTATGGCGACCTTGTTCCAACCCATGATGTTTCAAAGCTTGCAACTGTCTTTTTTGCTTTATGCGGAGTGACTGTTTTCTTTTATGGATTGGGGATAATTGCTTCTCATTATATTCAAAAAGGTCAGCAGTTTGAAGAGTATGAAACTGCAAAAATAAAGGAAATTGTTTCAAACATGAAAATACCTTTTAAGAAAAAGAAAGGCGTTCCAAAATAATGTTATGTCAAAGTCTGCTGAAACAATTTTAAATAAGTTGCTCCTATTATTACTTAAGTATTTTGGGGACTTTGGTGAACTAGTATGATAGAGCTTAAAAAAATTGATACCTGGAAGAGAGCAATTGATGCAATTTCTTCTTTTATTAGTGAAGGAAATTTTCGTTTTAATGATGATGGAATCAGCTTAAAGGCTGTTGACCCAAGTCAGATTGTTTTGGTAAATTTTTTAATGCAAAAAACTTCTTTTGACAAGTTTGAAGTAGAACCTACTTTTGCAGGTCTTGATTTGATTGAATTAAACAAGATTATGGCAAGAGCTCTTTCAAATGACAAAATGGTTCTAAAGCTTGATGACGCCGAACTCAAATTAAAGTTTGAAGGAGAAATCAGCAGAAACTTTTCATTACCTTTACTTGATGTTTCAGAGGAAGATGTTAAGATGCCTTCTCCAGATTTTGATGCAAGCGTTAATATTAGTGCGCATATTATAAAAGAAGCATTAAAGGATGCGTCCTTGTTTGGAAGCAGTGTTGTGCTTCGTGTAAAAGAAGGCGAAATGACTATTGAAGCAAGAGGGAGTTATGGAACACTGCATACTGTTGCAAAGGCGTCAAAAGGAATTGTCATAAAAAGCAAATCAGAGGTTGTAAGCAAATATTCTCTGACCTTTTTGCAAAACATTGTAAAAGACGCCGAACCAGAGCAAAAGGTCTTACTTGAGTTAAAAAATGATGCACCAATGCGTGTTTCCTACAATCTTGGACCTGCTAAAATAGAATTCTATTTGGCTCATATGATACTATAGCCTTCACGTCCGGCTGGTGCGGGCAAGAGTCCTATTTCGCTTGGGGTTCAATAGGATGGCTTCGCAAGTTCAAACCCCTCCTGGAACTACTTATTTGAAAGTAGTAGTCCATATGGAAGCTATTTTTACATTACCGGAAACCTGCTCTGCAACCCTTTTTTATTACTTTTAATCCAATATTTTTTCATGCATACTTTACAGCAACTGTTGTTTGCGCAGAATTTTCCTTTTACCAAATCCGCAAGGAAAATTGTACTTGAAGAAGATCCTTCTTTGGAGGATTTGCCGGAATCAGTTATTGAACGGGCCGAATTGATGGCAAAGTATGCTTTTGCAGGAAAAGAATATTTGTTTGAGTTACAATCAAGTGATTTGCTTTTGCAGGAGCTGCTTGCCTTTCCTGTTGCAAAAATTATTGTTTCTTTTGTAAATGATACAATCTTGTTTAGGAAATTTAGTGCAATGATTGCAGATTCAGCTTATGCTTTTTTAATCAATGAAAAGGAAAAGGGAAAAGCGGCAATTTCTCTTGCTTCGGATTTTGGTTTAAAATTTGATTTTCCTGAATCAAAGTCTTTTTTCATTTCAATGCCATTGCAGCAATTTCTTTCAATTCCATTTAATGACGATTCTTTAAAGCTTGTTAACCAGTTTGTAAGCAATGGAGTTGTTTTTCTTGACTTAAATGGCTTTTGCCGTTTTTTGCGGGAAAAAAGCTATTCGGTTGTTTTTGCATCCCTGCCTGTTCCTATAAAAGGCTTGCCTAAAAGGCTTGAAACCGTTGCAAAATCCCTGAAAGCAGAGGCAAAGGCAAGAGAGCAAAAGCTTTTTGCAACAGCCTTTAAGGGAAATGTTGCTCCTGAATCATTCCCGCCATGCATTGCCTCAATGTATAGTCAGCTTGCCTCCGGTCAAAAATTGCCTCATATGGCAAATTTTACTCTTGCAACTTTTTTGAACAGCATTAAAATGCCAAAGTCTGCCATTCTTGCTTTGTTCAAAAAGAGTCCAAATTTTAAAGAAGGAATTACAAACTACCAGCTTGACAGGATTGTAGCACAGGATTATGCTCCTCCAAGCTGTGACAAAATAAAATCTTATGGTTTTTGCACTGACAAAAACTGTAAAGCAAAACATCCAATAACATATTATCGGTGGAAGTTAAGAATCAAGGAACGCAGTGGGGCGAAAGAAGAAAAGAAAATGATAAAAAAGAAAGCTGGTGCAGAAAAGGTTGTTGAAAAGAAGGTGTCAAAGTAATGGTTGGAGAAGAGCAGTTTTTGAGAAAGCATTTTCAGGATTTTTACAAAAATAATTTTATAGCCGGGCCACCAGAGCTTGGGGCGAGAGAATTTGGTTATGGGGTTTTTGGAAGAAAGATTGCTAATAGAAATTTGGCTTTCGCTTCCCAGAAAGATTTCAATATGTTTCTTAGAAATCAGACTCCTTTTTTTATGAGTTATAGTTCCGCTTTGTATAAGTTTCCTTCAAGGCGTCCAATGAAAGCCAAAGAACTTTTTGCCGCAGACCTTGTTTACGAATTTGACGCAGATGATTTGCCAACAGACTGCAAGCAAAAGCATGATTCATGGGAATGCCCAAAATGTGGCAAGAAAGGAAAAGGAAGGCAGGTAAAGTGTGATGATTGCGGTACTCAAACAAAGCTTGATGAATGGTTTTGTCCTGAATGTCTTGGTGTTGCAAAGAAAAAGATTTTTTTATTGCTTGAATTTCTTGAAAAAGATTTTGGATTTAATGAAGGCATTAGAATTAATTTTAGCGGCAGGGCAGGCTATCATATTCATGTAAGAAGTGAGAAAGTAAGGCAGTTGCCAAGAATTGCAAGGCTTGAATTAATTGATTATTTAACAGCAAATGGTTTGAATATTTTTAGTCATTTCAGAAAAGAAGAAACCTTTTTTAGTTGCCCAGGAATTGAAGGAAAGGCAGGATGGCCTAAAAGAATTTTGGAAGAGCTTGTAAGACTTTTGGAAGAGGGCGATGTTGAAAATATTGCAGTAATGGGTAACATTTCTGTTCCTGAAGCAAAAAGGCTTGTGAAGAAAAGAAAAACAATTCTTGATTCAATAAAGGAAAGAAGCACTATTCCGTCAATTTTTGGGCGTGTGAGTTCAACAGGCGAAAGTAAGTCTGATAAATTTTGGCAGAATTTTTTAAACAGTATTGTTGCAAAAATTGCTCCGATTGACAGGCAAACAAGTGTTGATTTGAACAAGATTGTTCGTGTTCCGGAAACACTACATGGTGAAACAGGCTTTGTTTCAAGGGAACTTTCAAGAGATGAATTAAAGGAATTCAATCCCTTTGATGACGCTCTTGCCTTTAAAGGAAATGAAACAGTAAGGGTTTTTATTCCTAAGGCACCAATTATTTATCTGGCAGGGCAAAACTTTGGGCCATTTGATGAAAAAGAGGAAGAATTGCCATTAAATGCGGGAATTTTTCTATTAGCATCAGGTCGTGCCAAGTTGGTGGGAAACAAATGAGACTTGATTACGATGAATTGAGAAAAATTTACAGGCTTGAAAAAAATAATTCAAGGCTTGCCGAAGTTGATGAAGATTTTCTTGACTCGCTTAATGATTTTTTTAAAGCACAAAAAAAGGATTATTTGAAGAGTCTGAATGACATGTCAAGTACCAAGGCAAAAACTTTTTCAAATTTGAAAAAAATTATTGGTGAAATTTTTAGTATCAGGGAGAAAAAACTTTTGAACAAAGCATTAATTACAAGTCGGACCGGGGATTTTGAAAAAGAACCGATGTCTTTACAAGAAGCTCAAACACTGGACGCATTACTTTCAGTTCTTAACAAGCATCAGTCAATTCTTGACAGTGTTTTCAATGACACGCCAAAATCTGATAAAGATAGTATTGGAAAAATTTCTTTAAAAATTATTCAGTCAGTTCCTGCTTTTATGGGTGCGGATATGAATGAGTATGGGCCTTTTACAAAAGACAAAGTTGTTGCTTTGCCTGAAAAGATTGCGTTGCTTCTTGTTTCAAGAAAGCTGGCGGAGCGAGTGTGATTTTATTATGAGAAAAATCGAGTTTGCAAGTGAGCCAAAGAGTTTTTTCCTAAAGGTAAAATGTATTGGCTGTGGAAACGAACAGGTAATTTTTAGTTCTGCTGCCTGTAATGTCAAATGCCTTGGATGCAACAAGGTACTTGCTGATTCAGGTTCGGGAAAAATTCTTTTAAGACAGAATGCTGTGAGGGCATTGAAGGGGTGAGTAGTTTGGACGAAGAGCGTGAGATTCCTGAAGTTGGAGAATTTGTTGTTTGCAAAGTAAAACAGGTTCTTGGTTATGGTGCATTTGTTGAACTTGTAGAGTATAGAAATAAGAAAGGTTTTGTTCACGTAAGTCAGGTGGCTTCACGTTGGGTTAAAAACATAAGGAATTTTGTAAAGGACGGACAGATTAGGGCTGCTAAAGTTTTGTCAATTGACCGTGACCGTGGACAAATTGACCTTTCTTTTAATAAGGTTTCAAGTCATGCTCAAAGAGCAAGGATAGAGGAATGGAAACAGCTTAAGAGAAGTAAAAAGCTTTTGGAAATTCTTGCAGAAAGCCAGAAAACAACACCTGAACAGGCTTGGAATGCTGTTGCAAAGCCATTGCTTGAAAGTTATGATTCTTTGGGTGAGGCTTTTCAAAATATTGCATTGCTTGGAGCAGAAGCTGCTGAAGATGTTCCAAAGGAATGGCTAAATCCTCTTGTAGAGCTTGTTCAAAAAAGCGTGCCTGTTCCGAAAAAAACTCTTAGCGGTGTGCTTTCAGTAAAGCTTATTGATTCAAAAGGCGTTGATTTAATTAAGGAAATTTTGTCAACTGTTGAAAAAGACAATAATGTTACAATTTTTTACAGTGGTGGAGGCAAGTATGCGCTAAAGGCAACTGCTCCAGATTTTAAGTCTACTGAAAAAATTCTCAATGACGCATCCGAAGCTGCAGTTGATGCAATTAAAAAGGCTGGTGGCAAAGCAAACTTTAAGAGGAGTGACTAAAATGGGAACAAAAATCGTTTTTATAAAAAAACCAAAGCTTTCAAATCCTGTTCTGTTTGTAGGGCTTCCTGGAATTGGTCTTGTTGGAAAAATTTGTGCAGATTATTTTCTAAAACAATTCAAGGCAACTCTTATTGCCGAGATTTATAGTGATAGTTTTCCTCCAACAGTTCACACAAAACAGGGAATTATAGATTTAATATCTGATCAGTTGTTTGTATTCAAATTTAAAGACAGGCATTTTCTTTTTCTTGCCGGTCCTGTTCAGCCAAGTCTTGATTTTAGAGCAGGCAGTTCACAGGAACACTATGAGTTTGCTGAAGAAGTTGTTGAAGCTGTGAAAAAACTTGGTGTTAAAGAAATATACACTCTTGCAGGCGTTAACATTGGAGACAAGCGAATAGGAAAGCAGCCAAATGTTGTTGTTGCAGCAACAAACAAAAAGATTCTGGATAGTTTCAAAAAGCTTGGAGCAAAGTTTGCATCAAAGGAAGGGCTGATAAGTGGAGCAGCAGGTCTCATTCTTGGAATTGGTGCAAGGAATGGGTTCGAAGGCGCTTGTCTTATGGGTGAAACAAACGCAAGGCTTGTTTATGGAGATCATGGCGCTGCCAAAAAGCTGATTGAATTGCTCATAAAAAAGTTTGATTTCAAAGTTGACATGAAAAGCATTGAAATGGATGCAAAAAATATTGAGAATGCTTTCAAAAAACTTACTCAGCAGTTTGAGGACATAGAAGAAAAGATGCCTTCCGACGGGCCAAGCTATGTGCGGTAAGACTCATTTTTTGAATGCCTGCATTTCCTTGTTTTTTGCAAGTTTTTTGAAAGACATGCCCAGAATTTGGCTGATTCTGGATTCATACAAATCATACTTTTTGGCCAACTGGGCCTGTGACTTGGGTGGCTTTCCATTCAAGCCAGCCCATTCAATAACTATTCTTTGGTTTCTCTCCGAGGTTTTCAAGTCCCCCAGTTTTGTACTTCTAACAATCTTGAGGAGGTCTGCCCTGTTTACCTGAAATGGTTTTCTCATGTCTACTACACTGTCCCCAATTTTTTTCCCATCAAAAAAGTCTGTTTGCAACGAATAAACTTTTCTTTCTTGAAATGTTTTGGGTAAATTGGCCAGTGTTTTCATTTCTGGATTTCTTTCCAGTTTTTGGAAAATCCTGTACAAGCTTTGAAATACGGACTGTTTTGTTACTTTATCTTCAGCCGCAATTTGTTTAATACTTTTTTCGTGTTGCCCTGCAAAACCAAACCGTTTGTTAAAGCAGCTCTTCTCCTTCTTTGTAAGGCTTAACCTTTTGACCATTTCAACAATTTTTGGCTCTTGGCCATTTCTTTTTGAATTTTGGATTACCTTAATTATAGCGTTATTTGGCTTATAATCCCTTTTTTTCCAAACAGTTTTCCTAAGGATATCTCTAATCATTCCATTTTGTCTATTCAGAAGCCTGGTTTTCAGGCTAGCGCTTTTTGATTGGTCTTGATTTTTTGCAAGCCTTAGCAATTCAAGGTTTGCCATTTGTTCAAGGTCGTCCCTTGTCTTGCCAATTTTTCTAAGTAACTGCCCATACTTTATCCAGTTATAGTCTGCGAACTCTTTAGTGTAATGCAATAGCTCTTCAACTCTATACTTTTTGGGGTGACGCTTAGCAGTTTTTGGTTTAGTTTTCTTGGCTCTCTTCATAAAAAATATGCCTTCTTTCCTTATTTTATTCCTTTTTCCTAAAATTCTCCCAGTGTTTTCTGTCTTTCAAAACTTTCCTTTTTCATTTGCTCTTCCAGTTTCTTTCCCTTTTTTTCAAACTCTTCCTGGCTATCGCAGATTACAGGCTTTCCGTATTCTCCGCCACCGCCTGGAATATAATGAATCCATCCTTTTCTGAATGCAATTATTTTTGTACCTGTTTTTGAATCAATTTTGTTGAGTTCTTCTTCAGGCGCATCAATTAATACATTTATTTCTGTGTCAAATTTGTCAACAAAATCATGCCACATTTTTTGAACTGCTTTTGTGTTAATTCCTTTTACATCTAGTGCAAGCTGAATTATTTCTGCAAGTGGAACTGAATGTATATATTTTGGTCTAAAGTCAGGGTGCTCTTCTTTCCCGTCACTTAGCATCTCAATTCTGTCCCTTACTCCTCTTTTAATTGAGCCCCTGCATTTTAGACACCTCATATTGAGTTTTGTTGCTTCTTCTAAAGAAAATTTTGCATAGCAGGCATTGCATGCGGTCAAATGGTATTTTCCTTCACGCGGGTCAAGTCCTATGTTTAGCTTAATTTTTTTTTCTTCTTTTTCTTCAAGCGCCTTTTTTAATTCCTTAAAAGAGGGCTCTTTCATTTCAATTCTTGAAAATTCCCTTCCAATCCTGTAAGGCCATGGAGAATGCGAATCTGAGTTTGAAAGAAACTGGTACTGCCTGTTTTCAGGAATCATATCAGCATAATTTGTATCAGCGCTTAATCCAAGTTCAAGGAAGCTAATTTTTTTTCCCATGCTTCCATAAGCTTTTTTCACGCTGTCAAAAAAAGCATAAATCGAAAAGTATGGTGTGAAAGCATGTGCCGGTCCGATTATTCCGCCTGCGTCAAAAACCTTTTCTGCAATTTCTTCAGGGCTTAATCTTATCACTGGTCTTCCGCATCCCCAGCTGTCAAAGATTGCTTTGCCTTTAAAAGATTCTTTCAAATTTTCTGCCGAGGCAAAGTCTGGTAGAAAAATAAGATGATGAATGCGCTTGTTGCATTGCACTTCAACCTGTGGAATGAAATTAATCTGTTCTTTTTTGTCTGCAAAAATCCCGTTTTCCTTTTCAACAATGTTTTCCTTCAAATGCTTAAGCCATGTTCCCTGCAGCATATCTGCCATGCCGCAAACATGCAATCCCTTTAACTTTGACTGCTCTGCAATGATTGGAATAAGCATGTTCTTGCTTACGCCTGTGCTGTAAGGTCCATGGAAGTGAAGGTCGCAGTTAAATTCTGTCATTTCAATCCTCGCAAAATTGTTTATTAAATTCAGGCATTTTAATCCCTATGAATTGTTTATTAATTACTTTTATTAAAGAAATTAATTTAATATGTCCGAATTGCATGAGGCAATGCTTTACAG
>JAFCCG010000092.1 GCA_017610335.1 Chloroflexota bacterium
CAACCAACACAATAACACTAACCAACAGCCTTTCCTGGACAGAAGGACAAGGCATAAGCCTTGCTTTCAACGGCAACGCACCCGACCTAGGCGCCTTTGAATCAAGCCAAACAGGCCAGCCACCCACAACATGCACAATGATACAACTGCTAAATCACATCTCACAATGGAAACAAGGAAACATTACAATGACAAGCCTCTTAGACAAAATAACAAAATGGAAAGCAGGACAAACATGCTAAAGAAAAAAATTTAAGCATAGTAGACGGCATAGTTCTGATAAGGGCAAGAACACTAAAGAAAAGAAAGCAGCTAAACCTAAAGGCATGTTCCAACACCCAAAGTTAAGATGTCACGCAATCCTGTTGCAAAACCAAGCACAATGACAACAATCTTTATGAAACCGCGCAAATTCTCGTTCTTAATTTCCTTGTCAACATAGTAAAGAATTACAAACACCAAACCAATCTTTGCAAAAACAAAACTTAAAGGAAAAGAATCAAGAAGAAAACCTGAAAGAGGATGCTGTTCGCCGCAGAAAAAAAACTGGGTTGCAATAATTGCAAGCTTGTTCAATCCTGGCTTAAGGATTTTCTTACCAAGCTTTTGGAAAATAAAAACAAGCAACGCTGTCGTTACAGCTACAAGCAACAGAACTTCGATTACCCCAACCCACGCAGGGAAATTTAAAATTTCAAAAAATACAATTGGCATAGCAAGAATTAAGCCAATTGCGGCAAACAAGTTGTAAAAATCAACCTTGAATTTTTTTGAAATGACAAGCGAAACAAAAAGACATACAAGAGTTACTGCGGCAATGAACAGAAAAATTCCTGGAGTAACAAAATAATAAGCCAGCTCAAGCGGGTTCCAACTGCGGGGAAGAAAAGACAGGTCTTCAAGGACACGAAGTGCACTGCCAAGAAGAATATAAGGAATTAAAGCAAAAGCAAACTTTGTATTAAATTTTACCCCACGCTTGTTAAGCAAGGGAAAGATTACGAAAAAAAGCAGGAACAGCATTATTGCTCCATAAACAATGTATTCAACAGGACCATACAATCCCCTTTCGGCAATCCTTTGGGCAAAAAATTCATAAAAAATTGAACCAGAATCCATACAAAGGAATTTTTAACAACTTAATTCTTTTATATGTTACTATGAAAGAGAAAAAAACAAAAGAAATACAACAAGGCTGGTCAAAGGAAAAACAGCCACGCAGCTTGAAAAAAGCCCTTGAAAAAAAGCTTTCAAAAAAAGAAAAAGAAAAATTGATTACAAGCTTTGACAGCATTGGCGATATTGCAGTTATACAAATCCACGATAATTTGCAAAAAAAAGCAAAAATAATTGGAGAGGCCTTGCTTGCCACAAACAGGCAATTCAAAACAGTATGTATGGTTTCAGGAGAACACAAAGGACTTTTTAGAGTTCAGCCGGTGAAAATTATTGCCGGAAAAAGGTCAAAAAAAGCAATGTACAAAGAAAGTGGAAGCCGTTTTTTGGTGGAATTGGGAAAGGTATTCTTTAGCCCTAGACTTAGTACTGAACGGATGAGAATTTCTCAATTAATCAAAGAAAATGAGGTAATTGGTGCGTTTTTTGCAGGAGTGGGGCCATTCCCCATAGTTTTTGCCCGTCTTTCAGGAATGAAAAAGACATATGCAATAGAGCTCAACCCAGAAGCATACAAAGGACTTCTACATAATATTGCCCTGAATAAGTGCCAAAACAAAATAGAACCAATTTTGGGAGATGTAAAAAAAGTGGTTCCAAAAATGCTTTTGGGAAAATGTGACAGAGTAGTAATGCCTTTGCCAAAAGGCGGTGAAAGCTTCCTCAAGGAAGCCATGCTTGCCCTAAAACCAGAAGGTGGAATCATTCATTTTTACAGGTTTGTTAACAGAGAAAAAGGAGCAGAACAACCCTTGAAGGAAATAAAGGAAGCTGCAAAAGAACTTGGAATGAAAACACGCGTTCTTAGAAATAAAAAAGTAAGAAGCTTTTCCGCAAGCAAGGAACAGATTGTAATAGATTTTAAGGCAGAGAAG
>JAFCCG010000048.1 GCA_017610335.1 Chloroflexota bacterium
TTCTGAAGTCCAGCCGTTGTAGTTTATTTTAACGCTTGTGTCAACGTCTGGGCCGTCATTCACAACTTTTACTCTTACAACTGTTGCTTTGCCTGCTACAAGCGGAACGTCTTCAACAACCTGGATTGGCTTAATCCATTCAATGTACAGGTTTTTTTCAACAGCACAAACATTGTCTTGATTGCAGTATCCGCTTTCACAGTCTTCATTCAGCAAACAGTTTTTTCCGTTTTGGCAGGGGCTGCATATGCCGCCGCAGTCGACATCTGTTTCGTCGCCGTCCTTAACTCCATTTGAGCATACTGGAACTTCTCCAAAAGGAGCTATTAACCAAGGGTCAAAATCAACAATTCCACGAGAAGAGAGTTGTCAAAATAGTCATAGATTTTTGCCGATATTTCGCTTTCGTTGTTTGTTCCCCACCAATTATATTTTACACTTACATCCTCAGCTTGGTTGTTTTCGAGGTTATAGTTTATGTTGTCAACAATGTTGTTGTATTCTATCTGATGACTTGTACCAGAATAATACAAGAAGATGCCAGTGTTGTTTGATTTTATAGTGTTCCCAATTAAAATATTGTTAATACTATAACGTAAAACAATTCCCCACATACTATGTAATTTTAGGGTATTGTCAATTAAAATATTGTTGTTGGCATCATTCAAATAAATCCCATATTGATTTGATGTTGTTGTGTTGCTTATCAAACTATTTTCGTTGCTGCGATTCAAATAGATGTTAACCGAAATATTTGAAATTGCATTATTATCAATTAAAGTGTTTTTGTAAGAGGGGCCCACTAAAAAAAAGCCAGTAAAACATGAGGTTGCAACATTATCAACTAAAGTATTTTCGTAAGAGGATCCCTGTAAAAAAAAGCCGGCAGCCCTTGCGTTTGCCTTATTATTAATCAGGGTGTTTTTGTAAGAGTTTAGTAAACGAAACCCGTCTCCATTTATGTTTGTACTTATATTATTTAAAAGATCGTTATTGTTAGAGTTACTAATAAATATTGCGGTAGTAAACTTGTTTATAGTACAATCTTTTATAGTAATCCCTTCTTTTTGATGAATATAAACCCCGTAGCCTGTATCTGAACCAGTTATGCTGTGGTTGGCACAGTCTAACTTGATGTTGTTTGATTCAATTTCAACACTTTCATTTAGATTTGTTGTTAAAGTGCAAGTTTTTGTGGCTGGATTCCAGACTCCAATTGACCTTCCTTCACAGTCTCCTCCTGTTGTATTGTCGGAAATAAAGTATGTGGAAGGGCTTGTCTGAATCCACACATGATGTGGCTTGGACAAATCTTGTTTGTAAGTGTAGTTTCCATTTGAATTTGCTGTAAATTCTGTAAGATTGCGGTAGCTGTCTTCATACATGTAATATGTTGCAAGCGGTACCATGCCAAAAATGATTATTATTGAAGAATTCTCATCAGGTGCTGATTCGATATCACATTCAATCATATTTCCAGTTACTAGCAATGTTGCTGAAATTGGAACTAGAGAGAAAAGTGTAACATCAAAGTAATTGTTGTTGTTTACTTCAAAAAAAGTGCCGGTGCCGTTTACTTGTGATTCATCCAAAAAAGGGGCATAAAGCTCAAAAGCCTCAATTTCACTATAAATGCTTTCATTAAAGGGCTCTGCAAAGTTGTTCTCAAAGTTTTCTGTGCCGGCTGAACCCGAAAGACAAAAAAACACTAATATAGTTAACAAAATTAACCTGGTTTTTTTCACCCCAAAATCCCCAATAATTTTTCTTAGGAAACTCAATAAAAAGGCATTTGTTTTAGTCTATTCGACAATTGATTGTTTCTGGGAACTTATTGTCTGTTCAATTTGACCAACAGCTGCTGTTTTTTCCTCTAGTAGCCAAAAACAAGGAATAAATACAGCTTTGTTCTAATATATTTGCATGTTTTTGAGAATTTCTGTTGTTTTGGCTTTGCTGGTTTTGCTGGCGTCCTCTGCTTTTGCTGTTGTGGACCTGTCTTCTGATGCTGGTGCTGGGTTGGAAATGCCTTTAGGTTTGAGTGCTGAGTTCAGGTCGGATGGCATATTCATTTCCTGGCAGCATGTCGGTGGCCAGGATGTTTCTTTTAAGGTTTACAGGGGTTTAATTGGAAATCCGTCAAAAGTGATTGCTGTAACCAATGAAAAGAGTTTCTTTGATTCAACGGCTGAAGCAGGGCAGGAATATGAGTATTCTATAACTGCCTTTGATGCAACAGATGAAAGCATTGGAGCAGGTTTTACCATTACAAATCCTGTTGCAGAAGAAAAGCCTTTTGTGATTTCCTTGGTTGAACCAAAGAATAAGACTTTTGCTTTTGGAGAAGAAATTGAATTCGTTGTCAAAGTGGAAAGTCAGCGTTTTGACGAGTTGCAAAATCTTGAGGTTGTTTTGATAAACCAGGAACTTGGAACAACAAGGGCGTTTAGTTTTGATTCCGAGCGAAAGGAATTTGTTCTATTGGAAAAACTGCCTGAAGCAAAACAAGGGCGCAACGAGGGCTTTTCAACAGCCTATTCTATTCTTGCCAGCGCAAGTCTTGAAGGAGAGCAATTTTCGGAGTTGGAGACCTATGTGCTTACACTGGTTCCTGTAAAAGAGCTTGATTCAGCGCAGTTTGCATTAAACATCCTGGCGGTCTTTGGCTTGCCTTTCCTTTTGCTTATGCTTGCAAGCACTGTTGCCTTTGTTGGGTGGCGGTGGTCTCTGCAAAGGAAAACTGTGCGGGACAGGTTAAAGCTTGAGCTTTTGGAAATTGAAAAGGAAAGGCATTTGTGGAAGTATGAGGTTTTTAGGAGAAAGATTACGTCTGACCAGTTCAGGGAAAAAGAAAGCGAACTGCAAAGCAAACAGGCTGTGGTGGAAGGAAAGCTTGGCAGGCGTGTAGAGAAAACAGATTTGAATGTAAACACATTCCAGGGCTTTTCTACGGCAGAAGTTAGGGAAATAATGATGCTTGTGAAGACAATCAAAAAGCCGAAAAAAGGGCAAACCGAGGACTCCTTGAGAGCAAGGCTTGTTGGCCTTGGAAGAAGCGAAAAAGTTGCGAAAAAGGTTGCCCGGCTTGTTTTTGAGAAATAATTCTAAATGCTTTCAACTAAGCGATTTATTTCCAAGCCATAGAGGTTGTGCATTCTTTTACTTGAATGACTTGTACCATCTTTCATATTCTTTGTGGTTTTTGAAACAGTGCAGGATGTAGCAGGTTTCTTCCTCTATGTTGTAAACCACTCTTGAGAAATTAATCAAATTTGGCGAGAGTTAGTCAAATTTTACAAAAAAAGTCCACCGGTTTTCAGTTTCTTATCCAGGCATACAACCTGAAGTCATAGGGCGCCCGATATCTCCTGCTGTTCCTGTTGTAGTGCAATACCATCCTGCTCCTGCTTTCATTGAACACATTGTTTCCTGTGGAGCAATGCTGTAAAGGAAGTTTGCGCCAAGGTTTTTCTGTTGCCAGTTTGCTGTGAAGGGCTTATAGGTGTTATCTAAAACAGCAATTCTGTACAATCTTTCAGTTCCAGGTTTTGGTTTTCTAACCATATAATTCGGGTCCTTTTCTTCAAATGCAAGAATAACCTTTACACTGTTTACTTCTGCACACCTTGACTTGTAATCTCCCTGATTGCTTGAACAACTCATTGCAGCACTGGCTATAACAGGATATTGAACATCGTTAACTGTTCCAAAAAGACCAATATTTCTTCCAGGATTCAATTCCTGTTCCACAGGGTCTTTTCCCCCTCCAATTAGCTTGCTTTCTCTTGTCTGAACATTTATTGCAATATCAAAAGCAAGTTTTGTTCCGGAATCATCACATTCTTCTCCAACCATTGCAAAATTGTCATCCTTTACATCGTCAAGATATCCTGCTTCTTTTGCGCCTTTAATAATTGAGCACACTTTTGCTTCTGCAATATCTCCAAGTGCTATCTGCATTTTTTCCCATCCTTTATTATTGTTTGCATTGTACTCTTTTGGAACATCGCCATCAAGATACCAGGTATAATCCCCGGTAATTTTTGTAGTAATATCTGTAGTACTCCAGGTTACTGCAGTATTGTCTCCTGGGCAGAAAAGCTGTTTTCCTCCTTCTTCTGCAGGAAGCCCTGTTCCAATTGCCATTGGTTTAAGAGGGTCTTGTCTTGGTTTGCATGAACCATAATCGCACATTCCTAAAGCAAATTGTTCAATATCATTGTGTGTTCTTGGGGCAAACAAACCATAATCGTCAGGTGTGTTAATCCAGCCTTCGTTGCTAAAACTCTTTCCTGAAGCTGAGTAATGTGCAAGAGACCTTGCTTCTGCAATTGCCTTAAAGAAACGCAATGGTACATAAATTCTAAAAGTTGTTTTTGGCAAAATAACCTGTTTTAATTCTTCTCCTGAAGCCTTATCTGTTACAACAATTTTCGGCAAACTTTCATACTCTTGCTGTGAAAGCCTTTCCAAATGCAAATTTACATAAAAGGTTCCAAGAGGACAATTGTTTCCCCTTGGGTCTCCATTGCATTCAATTACTGTAAAAAAATCGTCCTCGAGGCTTTTTGAAATTGCCTGTTTTATTCCTTCAGTCAAAGTTTCTTTTCCTTCAATGCTGATGGTATAATTCCCAAAATGTGACGGCTGGTGAAATATTGCCTCAAGGCTGCTTGCGGTGAAGTGTGCAAACTGGCTTCCTTTCTCGCCTCCAAACTTGCTTTCTGCAAACTCCTCCTGAATCTCTTCCCAGCTTTTGTCCTCCAGTCTTAAAAAAACAACTCCTGTTTCAGGACTCACAAGCCAGTCTTCAATCTTTTTTCTCAAAGCATAATTAAACACCTGCATTGCATCAGCCCTTGCCATTTCAGACGTTGCCTCAAGCTTTGACCTGCTTTCAATATGGTCAATCGTATCAGTTGCATTTCTTTCAGCCTGAATCATTGATTGAATAAGCAGAACAGCAAGCAATATTAGCAAAAAGCTAATCAAAGCAGTAAAGAGATTAAAGCCCTTGTTATTCATTTTAAAGCCCTTGTTATTCATTTGCAAATAAAAGGGCAAAGAGGAATTTAAGTCTTTGCATTGGAAAACCCGCCGGCAAAAGCTGCAAAGTTGTTTTAAGCATTGCCTGAAATGCCTTTCTTAAAATTGCATCAGAGGCCTGAATTCAGTTTCCTTTTTTTCAATCTGCTTTCTTTCTTCTTTTTGCCATCAAAACAATTAAAGAAAAGACAATTGCAGTGGCCAGAAAAGCAAATCCGATTAATTCAAAGCTTGGCTGCATACCATTTTCTTCTGCGGCAACACATTTTCCCGCAATGCATTGGTTTCCTTCTTTGCAGGGGGTTGTGTCCGGCAAGGGCTCAAAAAGGCATTCTCCTTTTTCACAATAGTCTCTTGTGCAGGGATTTGAATCCTTGCATATTATTCCAACACAGCTGTTTTCCTCTAATGCGATTAATGCTTTTATTGTTGTCATCAATTCAAGCATTTCTTCGCTGACTTTTTTTTCAGTCTTAGTGATTTTGTAGCTTAGCCTTTTTTCTTCGCCTTTTGGCATTTTTTCAATGGAGAACGAGAGTATTGCCGGACTTTCGTTTAGAATAAGGAAATTGTTGTCGCTTGTGATATCTGCGGCGCTTGCTATTATTTCAACAGGGATTTCTTCAATCACGCTTACGTTTGCCAGTTCCCTGTCTGAGATATTGTGCAGGCTTAGAACAAATTCGTTTTCGTATCCTATTACGCCTCCAACACCAAATAGCACTTTTACTTTTAGTTTTCTATAAAAGAAAAGGTCTGCTTCTTTGGCCAATCTTTTTTCAATTGGTTCGCCTTCAGGTGTTATTTCAACCACAATCAGGTCTTCTTTCAAGGGCTGGTAGTTTGATTCTTGAATCATCGAAACAAAACCTGTAATGCCTATTTTGGATTGGGCAGAGGCGTTTGCAGTTAATAGCAAAAAGCAGATAAGTGAAATTGCCATGAGAAAGGCGGTTTTGCCCATTTTTTGTTTCATTTGGTCTGCCTTCTTTTTTGCTGCCATGTAAAAATTGTTAAAGTAATTATCAGCAATGCCATCATTATCGCAGTTATCGGAATTGCAAATCTGG
>JAFCCG010000017.1 GCA_017610335.1 Chloroflexota bacterium
CAAGCGAAATGGTGCTCTTGTGGTAGTTGTGGTTTTCGCCAGCCTTTTTTTCTAAAAGGCTGTTCAATTCCCGCAGGGTCCATAGCCGCCACTGCTGGCTGGTCAGAGTACCATCTTCGCACCTTTTAGGCGTTCGATGATACATACTCTCGTTAGTTTGTAATATAGTTATTCATGAAAAAACCATGTTTTTAGGCAATGGAAAACCTTTTTTATTCCCTTAGTGTATTCTATTTGGAATGACTTCTAAAAAACAACTTCTGTTAAAAAGCATAAGAGAACTTTTTTCATTGGATGTTTCAGCTCAGGAAATTATGTTGAATTTGAAAGAAGTTGGGATTAACGAAGAACAAGCCAAAAAGTTAATTGCAGAAGCAAAACAGCCTGAGCAAACAGAAGCTCCCAAAAAGGCAGTAGCAAAAGAAGTTCCTTTTCTCAGTCGCTTTAAGAAAAAAGCAACTGATACAAAAAAAGAAAAAGAAAAAAAAGCAAAAGAGGTTGAAGAAGAAAGAGAAAAGGCAACAGAAGAACTTGCAGCTGAATCTGTTGAGCCTGAAAAAAAAGAACCAGTAAAAGAAAAAGGAATTTTTGAAGGATTCAGTCTTGAAGAAATTGGAAAAAATGCAGCTGTTAAAGAATCAAATGAAGAGTCTGCTGAAGTGCTTGAAGAAAAAGCGGCTGCAATGACTGGTGAAGAAATTGAATCAGTTCCTGCAACTGACTTATTTTCTACAACTTCTTTTTTAGAAGAACCTGTTTTAAAGAATAAAGAAAAAGATTTTGTCGGCATAAAAACAGAATCGCTTAGTCTTGGTAAAGAAAAACAGCCACCTATTGAAGACATTGCGGTAAGCAAGCTTTGGGAAAAAGGAATTATGGCTACGCTGAGTCAAAAGCTTGCCAAAATGGATAAACTTAAAAACGAGCTTGATTCAGTGCTTGATAAAAAGGTTGCCGAGGCAAACAAAAGAGAAATGGCAAAAATAAAGGTTTTGTTTGACAGCCAGCGTGTTTTGATGATAAGTAGAATTGATACAGAACTAGAATCTAAGGCAAAAAATTTTGCAGATATGCTTGAATTAAAACTAAGAGAAATGCGTGATATCAATAAACAAATTTCGGATCAAATTGTTTCATTGGAGGGCGCTAAAGCAAAATCAAAAAAAGAGGCTGAAAGTTTATCTAGGCAACTTAAAGAAATTGACAAAGTAAAAGAAAATATTGTCGCCTCTTTGAACACCGAGCTTATAAAAAGCAAAACTGAAAGCAAACAGCTTGTTGAAGAAATGAACAAAAAGCTTGTTGACATGGATAGCAGAATAAATAAAACCTTACAGCTTGAAAATCAGGTTGTGGAAGGACTTGTTACGCAAGCAAAAGTGGTTGTTGAAAAAATGCTTGAAGAAAAATCTGTTGAATTTATTGCTGAAAGCAAAAGGCGTGCCAATGAAATGCGTGAAATAAAACAACAGTTTGAAGCTGAACAAAAGGCAAACGTTGCAAAGGTTGCAGATGAAGTAATGCAAGGAAAGTCTGTTTTGAATAAAAAAATGGAACAAAAACTTGCTGATATGGACAAATTGCACAACCAAATCACAGTTGACTTTAATCCAAACGAATTCAAAAGACAAATGGATGAATTGAACGCTTTCAAGGTTCAGTTTGTTGAAGCAATTCAGCAAAATGCAGAAAAATTTAACAAGGGAATAAAAAATCTGAACCACCAAAGTCAGGTAATTGAAAGACAATTTTCTTTAAGGGCTGAAAAAATTGACAAAAAAATTGCAGAGCTTGATGTCTTTGAAAAAAACTTTGCAAAAGAAATCGGGCTAAGCCTTGAAAACCTCACCAAAAAAAGGAGAACAAAGTAAACCTAATTTCGGCATTAATTTTACTTTAACCCATCGATATAAATTTTCATACCCTCGTTAAAAGAATTTTTAAGTCTAGTAAGAGCCTCACTGAATTCCGATAACTCAATTTCGGCTAGATCAAATTTTTTCCTAAAAAAAGTTTTAACCGGTCTTTCAAGTATCACGTTATTCGCAAACAAAGGTTTCAACTTTTTTGGTCAAAGCCATTCCTATACTTTAAAAAATATGATGGAGTTAAACTTCCTTACATGGGCCCGTGGTCTAGTGGTTAGTTCCTGCTCGTTTCGGCGAAAGGAGCCCATTAATGACGCTACCTTGACATGGTAGAGATCGGGCGTTCGATTCGCCCCGGGCCCACTATAAATATTCTACGTAGGTATTACAATTATAGCAGGTACAAAATCTTACAGGTCTCCTAAGACAGAAGTTAGAGAAAGTAGTAAAATTGAGAGTAAGGGCATATTTGCCCAAGAGCCTATTAAGAAAGGCGAAATAGTTGCCATTAAAGGCGGTCATATTTTTGATTCAAAAGAATATGGGGGACTAGATGAAACCGCAAGGCACTATTGTTTACAGATAGAAGATAACTTTTTTCTTGGTTCGCAAAGCAAAAAAGAAATAGAGGACAACGCGATTTTTATAAATCATTCCTGCGACCCAAACGTTGGCTTTGATGGGCAAATCACTTATGTTGCCTTAAGAGATTTAAAAGCCGGTGAAGAGTTGTGTCATGACTACACAATGTGTTTTACTGGAAGAAATATTGAGTTCAAATGTAATTGCGGCTCAAAGACTTGTAGGGGCAAAGTTACAGACAATGACTGGAAGTTAAAAGAATTGCAAGAAAGGTACTGCAAACACTTTGCACTGTTTATTCTGCGGAAAATCAATTCCCAAAAATAAGTTTTTATTTCTTAAGCCTTTCAGTCATTTTGCATGCTTTGCAAACTTTTCCGCTGCATGGTTCGCCGCACTTTGAGCAAACCACAATCTTTTTTCTACTAGTCTTTTTTTCCATTCCCTCTTTTACTTCTTTCAAAAACTTTACTGTACTAAACATCATTCCTGGATATTTTGCTTCAAAGTCTTCAACCATTGCCCTGAAGTCATTTCTCTTGGCCTGCCATTTGAAAGGGCAGCATTTTTGCTCAAAATATTTTATTCCGGTAATTTTTGCAAACGCAATTATTTCTTTTTCAGGGCAGTGGTATAATGGTTTTATTCTTGGAATCATTTCTTTTGCTCCTTCGCTTTTTGGACCGTTTCTTAAAAATCTTTCAAGGTCTGCATCCATTACATTCATCAAAACGCTTTGTGTTTCGTCATCCAAATTGTGTCCTGTTGCAAGTTTGCTTGCTTTCATTTCTCTTGCTTGCCTGTTCATAATTTGTCTTCTTAAAACACCACAGTAAGCGCAAGTGCTTCCAATAATTTTCTTTGCACCGGTTTTTCGCATTACATCGACCATTGTAAAGTCAAATTCGTTTTTGAAATAAAAGCGCTTGAATGGAATGCCCCATTTTTTGCAGTTCCTTTCCGCAATTGCAAGTGCCTTATTTCTATATTTTGGAATGCCTTCGTCAATTAGCAGTGCTTCAATTGGATTGTTTTTTCCAAAAATCTTATTTAAAAGAAAAAGTGTCACTGCACTATCCTTGCCACCAGAATATGCTACGACTATTTTTTCCCTTCCTTCCACAAGCTTGTTTTCCCTAATTGTTTTTCTTACTCTTTTTTCAAAAAAATGCAGAAAGTGTTCGTTGCAAAATCTGTGCGGGCCATAGGTTAATGAAATTATTGCCTTTTTTCCGCATTCAACGCATTTGTTTGCCATAATAATTCCCTTTAAAAAAGCTTGCAATTAAGTATTTCTTATTGAAAATCAATCTTTAAATGCTTCTTTTTAGGCGATTTAGAAGTGAGTTTTTATGGGCGCAGCAAAGCATATTCAGGAAACATTCCAAAAGGAATTCAAGGGCGAAAAGGACGATTTGTTTAATTATAAGGCTTTGCAGAATAGCAGAATATTGCAAGAGCCCGTACTCTTGGTTATAAAGCAAAAAAGGGTTTTGTTGTTGTAAGGGTAAGAATCAGGAAAGGAAGCGGATTGCACAAAAGGCCTACTATGGGCAGAAGACCTAAAAGAATGGGAATCAAAAAGCTTACTAGGCGACTTAATATTCAGGCAATAGCAGAACAAAGAGCCAACAGGAAGTTCAAAAATTGTGAAATTCTTAATTCTTATTATATTGGTGACGATGGAAAAATGCACTATTATGAAGTAATTCTTGTTGACACCAGCGCACCTGAAATAATTTCAGACAAAGACATTAACTGGATTTGTGATAAGAACCAAAAAGGAAGAGGTTTCAGAGGCTTAACAAGCAGAGGCAAGAAATCAAGGGGACTTCGTAAAAAAGGTGCCGGTGCCGAAAAGGTAAGACCTTCTCTTAGAGCAAACAAAAGGCAGGCAAAGTAAACAATTCCTTCTTTTAATTGTTTTTAGCCTAATTTTTTTGATTTAATATGCCGTTTCCATCCCGCCAAGAATGTATTGCACTTCTTCACAAATATGAATTGCCTGAACACATTGTCAGGCATTTGAAAGCCGTTGAAAAGCTTGCTGTTTTTCTTGCAAAAAAATTCAACGAAAAAGGAATTAAAGTTGATACTGAACTTGTAAGCAGGGCTGCTTTGTTGCACGACATTGATAAGCTGCAAACTTTAAAATCTGGTTTTGAACATTTACATAGTAAACTAAGCAAAGAAATTCTTGAAAAAGAAGGTTTTCCACTGCTTGGCAAAATAGTTTCAAGGCATCTCCTCGAAAACATTCTTGAAGAAAACGCTTTTGAAAATTGGGAAGAAAAGCTCGTATACTATTCTGACAAAAGGGTTAACCACGACCAAGTTGTTTCCCTGCAAGCACGTTTTGATTACCTTTTTGAAAGATATGGAAAAGAAAAAAAAGTCTTTGACAAAATTGCAAAATGCCGGCCAAAAGTTGAACAGCTTGAAAAAGAAATCTTTTCCAACCTTGACATAACTCCTTCATTGGAGGGATTTTAATGCACCAAGTTTTTTTGTTTCCGCTGGCAACAGGATTGCTTTTTGCAATCGGCTCAATCTTTGACAAATACATTTTGGAAAACAAGATGCAGGATTCAACCTCGTTCTTTTTCCTGCAGTCATTTCTTGCAATGGCCATTTATCCACTTCTTTCCATTCTGATTTTTGGCCTGCAATTTCCAAGCCTTTTCACAATGTTGATTATCTTGTTTACAGCAATTGCGGCAAACATCGGTTTTTTCATTTACTTTTTTCTTGTAAAAAACTACGACCTTTCAAGCGTTGGACCACTAGCCCAAACAAAGCTTTTATTTGCAATCCCGCTTGCGTTTATTTTTCTAGGGGAATTTTATGACGTAAAAGAATTTGGTTTAATGGCCTTAATTTTTGTAGGCGCGATTTTGACAACCTATTCAAAACAGCGTTCGCTCAAGGCACTTTTGCTGAATAACAGGCTTTTGATGCTTGCCCTGCTTATGAGTCTGAGCTGGGCTTTGGCAGATGTTCCGGTAAAAGTAATTGTTGGGGAAATTGGAGCACCGTCCTTTATGGCATGGCGTTATATTTTTACCATTCCTGTAATTGTAATTTTTGCAATTTTATTGTTCAAAGGAACTGTGAGAAAAGCGTTTGTGCAAAACTTTCGCAGAACAATTCCTTATGCTTTAATAGCATCGCTTATTGGTTTTGCAGGAATGATGTTTCTTTTTTCAGCATATGAATTTTCTTACACAATTCCAAGCGCCCTTATCTTAAGCCAGGCTGCCTTTGTTTTCGCGCTTGCCTTCATAATTTCAAGAATCAAAAGCAGTATCATAGCTGAAAAGGAGCCGCTAAAGGTTTATGCCATAAGGTTTCTCGGTGTTCTTTTAATAATTTCCTCAATATATTTTTTAATAACCGGAAACATGGTGTTCTAAGATGGTACAGGATTATTTAATTGCCCCAATAAAGCAGAAGAAAAAAAAGGTTCAGGGGCGAAAGCTTGTAAAAAAAACCAAGCGCTCAAAAAGGCGCTATATTTTGTTCAGTCTTTCACCAATTCCAAAAACAGGAAAACAGGCTTTTGAATTGGTTCTTAGGCAATTTCCACAAGATAAAAGAAAAGAATTGGGAACTTGGTTTATTGAATTCAATCCAAAAACAGGGTTGGGAATTATAAGATGCAAGCTTGCATTTCTTGAAAAAGTAAAAAAGGCTTTAAATGGAATTCCTTGTGCGAAAACATTGAAAACAAGTGGTACTTTGAAGGCATTAAAAGGTAAATAACTGGTGAATTTTCTCTTTTAACAACCTTTTTATAACTTCCGTTATTAAAATTATAAAGTGAAGAGAAAGAGAGTAAAAAGGAATTTTTTGAGTGATTTTTGATGTATCCTGGTTCTAGAAAAAGCAGTGCATATGACCGAGTTAGTACTATGTTCAGCCCTGACGGCAGACTGTATCAGGTTGAATATGCAAGTAAGATTGTTGAACAAGGAACTCTTGGATTGGCAATAACTTATAACACAGGTGTGCTTTTTGCAGCCGATAAAAATATCACAAGTAAGCTTTTGAAGCCAACAAGTATTGAAAAGATTTTCAAAATAGATCATCACATTGGAGCAATTTCAAGCGGTCTTGTTGGAGATGCAAGAAGGCTTGTTCAGCTTGCAAGAAAAGAAGCGCAGGAAAATCAAATGTATTATGAAGAAGATATTCAGGTTGAAACACTGGTAAAGCAGGTTTCTGGAATAAAACAATTATTTACCCAGTATGCCGGAATGAGGCCTTTTGGTGTATCATTCATTATTGGCGGAGTTGACCAGACCGGCCCTAGGCTTTTTGAAACAGAGCCAAGCGGAGCACTGGCAGAATATATCGGGATTACAATCGGAAAGGGAAAAAAGGAAGCAATGAATTTTCTTGAAAAGAATTTTAAAGAAGGTCTTTCTTTTGATTCTGCAATTTCACTTGCTCTTAAAGCTTTAGAGAAAGGTATTGGAGATAAGGGGAAATTTGATGTTAATAGGTTGGATTTTGCTTTTATTGAAAAAGGAAAACCGTTTGAAAGGATTTCCAGTCAAAAGCTTAAATCTATTTTAGGGAAAAAATAAAATGAAAAGGAGTTTTGACCCATGGTCAAGTTAGAAAATGCTGTAACCGCAAGGTTTGACAGTCACGGTGAAAAATTTGAAATTCTTGTAGATCCTGATCTTGCTTTCGAGTTGAGAAAAGGAAACGATGTAAATCTTTCAGATTTGCTTGCAGTGGAAACTGTTTTCAAAGATGCTGCAAAGGGCACTGAGCAAAGTCCTGAAGAAATGAACAAGGTATTTGCAACAATTGATGTTTTTGAAATAGCAAAAAAAATTGTTAAGCAAGGCGAGGTTCAGCTTACAACAGAACAGCGAAGGCATATAAAAGAAACAAGGATAAAAGAGATTATTGAGTTTATTTCAAGGAATGCAATGAATCCTCAGACAAATGCTCCTCATCCTCCTAAAAGGATTGAGAATGCTTTGAATGAAGCAAAAATAAAGATTGATGAAATGAAAGGGGTTGAAGAACAGGTTCCTGCGATTTTGAAGGAACTGAAAAAAATTCTTCCAATTTCATTTGAGCAGATAAAAATTGCAATTAAGATTTCTGCAGTACATGCTGCAAAAACCGAGCACATTCTTCACAAATATAAATTACTAAAAGAAGAATGGCAGGGAAATGGAGATCTTGTTGCAGTTGTTGAAATGCCTGCTGGTTTGAGACAGGATTTTTTAAATGATTTAAATGGCACATGTCATGGTGATGTTGAAACAAAAATTTTGGAGAAGTGATTTTTTAAATGGAAAATAAAAAAGAAGAAAAGATAATGTCTAAAGATGCATTGTCTGCGGTCAAAGAAACAAAGACCAAAGCAAAGCCAATGCCTGAAGAAAGTAAGGTAGAACACAAAGAGAAAAAAATAGTTATCCCTGGAGATTTAATTGCAGAGGGGAGAAAAAAATTAGGCCAGCATGTTTTTATTGAAAACGGTAAGATTTTTTCCGATGCACTTGGAATAAGTTACCCAAATTCAGAAACAGCTTATGTTGTACCGCTTTCAGGAATATATTTACCGCAAAGAGATGATCTTATTGTGGGAATTGTTGAAAGGGAAACAATAAAGGGTTATATGGTTAACATAAACAGTATTTATTCTTGTTATCTTTCTGCAGACAAATGCAGAGATAGGCTTGAAAAGGGAAGCATTGTAAGTGCTAAGATTGACAGCGTAAATGAAATAAATGAAGCAGACCTTTTTGATGTTCGTGTTTTCTACGGAGGCACAATAATCAGAGTAGTTCCTGCAAAGGTTCCAAGAATGATTGGAAAAAATGGAAGCATGCTTGCAGTTCTCAAAGAGGGTGCTGGATGCAGCTTGCTTGTTGGAAGAAACGGATGGGTTTGGTCAAAGGGCGGAGACCAAAAAAAGCTCGCTGAAGCAATTAATTTAATTGAATCAGAGGCTCATTTGGACAACCTTACTGTAAAAGTTGAAGCATTTTTAAAAGGGAAAAAGGTGAATGAATAATGACTAAAAAAGATGAAAAAATTGAATATGTAAAAAACGGAAAAAGACTTGATGGGAGAAAAGTTGATGAAATCAGACCTTTAAAAATGAAGGTTGGTGTTTTACCAAATGCTGATGGTTCAGCCTACCTTGAATGGGGACAAAACAAGGTGTTGGTTGGAGTGCACGGGCCAAAAGAGGCTTTGCCAAAACACAAACAAAATCCTTACAAAGGATTAGTAAGATTTACTTACAGAATGGCGTCATTTAGTGTTCCTGACAGAAAAAATCCAAGACCAGGAAGACGTGAATCTGAAATAAGCAAGGTTTCAGGAGAAGCTTTGGAAAAGGCAATTTTTCTTGAAAGATTTCCAAACTGCGCAATAGATATCTATGTTGAAATTTTTGACAGCAATGCTGGTTCAAGAGCAGCAGGTATAACTGCAGCAAGTCTTGCACTTGCAGATGCAGGAATTCCAATGAAAGACCTTGTATGTGCTGTTGGAGTTGGAAAAGCCGGGGGCGAAATAATTCTTGACCTAAACAAGGACGAGGAAGATGCGCCTGATGCTGTTGACATTCCAATTGCAATAATGCCTAGAACTGAAGAAATAACACTTTTGCAAATGGATGGCCCACTTACAAAACCTGAGTGGAGCAAGGCAGTAAAGCTTGGCATTCAAGGGTGCAAGCAGGTTCATGAAGCACAAAAAGAAGCTTTGAGAAAAAAATTTGCCGAAGCGGAGAAAGGGAAGTGATTTTGAATGGAAAAAGTGATATGGGATATTGAAGCCAACAAAGTAACTTCTTTGCTTAAAGAAGGCAAAAGAGTTGACGGCAGAAAATTTGATGAACGAAGAAAGGTAACCGTTCAAAAAAATATAAGTGACAACGCAGAGGGAAGTGCCAAAGTAAACATGGGCAAAACCGAAGTTATAGCCGGTGTAAAGATGATACTTGGAACACCATACCCTGATAATCTTGACAAGGGGACAATCAGTGTTGGCACAGAGCTTTTGCCCCTGGCAAGTCCACAATTTGAAGTTGGTCCTCCAAGAGAGGCTGCAATAGAAATTGCAAGGGTTGTTGACAGAGGAATAAGAGAAAGTAAGGCAATAGACTTCAAAAGTCTTTGTATAAGAGAAGGAGAACTTGTATGGATTGCATTCATAGATTTTTATGTAACAAACTATGACGGCAATGCATTTGATGCAGGAAGCATTGCAGCTCTTGCAGCATTAAATGAAACAAAGATTCCAAAGGTTGAAGACGACAAGATTGTAAAGCACGAGTACAGCGGAAAACTCAAGCTTCTAAAACAGCCTCTTCTTTCAACAGTTTCAAAGATTGCAGGAGAACTTGTTTTGGACCCTACTCTTATTGAAGAAAAGGCTCAGGAAGCAAGATTCAGCTGTGCTGTTTCAGATGATAAGACAATGTGTGCTTTCCAGAAAGGCATCGGAGGCTCTTTCAAGGTAAGCGAAATAGATAAATGTATTGAATTATCATTCAAAAGTGCAAAAGAAATAAGGAAATTGGTATAAAGGGTTTTTCAAAATGGGAAACACAAAAAAAGTCAGAACAGCAGGAAGGTTTGGAAGCCGTTACGGTGTAGGTGTAAGAAAAAGACTGCTTAAAGTAGAAGACAAGCAGGAAAAAAACTATGCTTGCCCGTTCTGTGGCTTTAAAAAAGTGAAAAGAAAAGCGGCAGGTCTTTATGCCTGTGGGAAATGTCATGCACGTTTTGCAGGTGGAGCCTATTTGCCTATTACCCTATCTGGTTCAATCATAAAGAAAACTGTTGCACAAAAAGCTTTTGTTTCAAAAAACAAGGCGCTTGATGAAATAATTAAAACTGCATCTGAAGAAAATAAGCAAGAAATTGAACAAGTAAAAAAGACAGAAAAAATCGATAAAAAGGAAGAAAAGAAGAAAACAGAAGATAGGAAAAATAAAAAGGAAGAAAAGAAGAAAACAGAAGATAGGAAAAATAAAAAGGAAGAAAAAAAGAAAAAAGAAGTCCGGAAAAATAAAAAGGAAGAAAAATAGTTTTTGAAAAAGGTGAGCAAATGGTAAATTATAGATGTGCAAAATGCGGAGAAATTGTTTCCGAATTACAGCCTGGTCAAATAAGATGTCCTAGCTGTGCAAGCAAAATCCTTCACAAGCTGAGAGACGATGTTGCAAAGGATATCAAAGCAAGATAAATTTGAACTGTGCCTAAATCTTCATTTTTTAAGTGAAAAAGATGCAGGTATTATTTGTAAAGCAGTTTTGCCCGATATCAGTGCAAGGCATTTGAAAAGAAGCAGCATTTCCCTTAGTATTAAAAATAGAATCATTTCCATTAATATTAAAGCGCAGGATGCAGTTGCAATGAGAGCTTCTCTTAACGGTTGTTTGAATTCAATCATTCTTGCAAAAAATGTCATGGAGGTTTGAAAATGGCTGAAATAGATCAATCAAAAATCGAAGAATTTGAAAGAAGCAGAGCACAACTGTACGGCATTTCGCAGCAAAAACAGCAGATGCAGGTTCAAAGTATGACCCTAAAGCAGGCTTTGGAAGAGCTTGAAAAAACAAAGGAAAAAAGGGTTTACAAAGCGGTTGGTAATATACTGATTCAGGAAGATACTGTCAAAGTTAAAAAGGATTTAGAGGAAAAAAAGACCTCTCTTGACTTAAGACTTAAAACAGTACAAAAGCAGGAAGAAAGTCTGATAAACAAGCTAAACAAGATTAAATCGGATTTGGAATCAGTAAGTAAATCTGTAGCAAAAGAAACCAAAAAGTGATAATATTGGTCAAACCCCTTTCTTCATTCAAGGGAGATAGAATTGCACTAATAACACATTCAGGCTGTGATGTCGACGCAATATGCGCGGCAGCAGCACTGTTTTTTTCTTTACAGAAAAAAAACAAGGCAAAAATTCTAATTCCAAACCACATTTCTTTACCTGCCAAAGCACTTGCAAAAAAACTAAACATACCTTATACTGTTTCAAAATCAAATTCCTTAAATGAATTCAACTGTCTTTTTTTGGTTGATTTTAATGATTTGAAAATGGCCGATTCACTTGCAGATAAAATTTCTGCATTCAAGGGAGAAATTTTTCTCATAGACCATCACAGGTTTGCTGAGAAAAAAATCGCAGGTAAGAAAAACAGTCTTGTAGACCAAAATGCTGTTGCAAGCTGTGAAATTGTTTTTGACTGGCTTAAAAAAAGTCACTATGAAATTAATGAAACAGCTTCAACATGCATTGCAGCTGGTTTGATAACCGATTCGGCATTTTTTGTCACTGCAAACAGCAAGACCTTTGCAATTTTATCAGCGGTTTTAAAAAAAAGCAACAGAACCTTTTCAGAAATTACTTCTCTTTTTAGTATAAAGCAGACTTTTGATGAAAAGATTGCAAAATTAAAAGCTGCAAAAAGGGCAAGGATTTTTTTAATTTCGGATTATATTGTTGTAATTTCCGATGTTGGTGCATTTGAATCAGATGCAGCTTCTGCTCTTGTAAGAATCGGGGCTGACATTGCATTTGTTGGGGATACAGAGGATGGACTGATTAGAATAAGCGGAAGAGCCTCTCAAAATGTTGTAAAAAAAGCAGGTTTTGATTTGGCAAAGCATGTTTTTCAAAAGCTTCCTTCAGATTTTTCAGGAAGCGGAGGAGGGCATGCAGGTGCAGCCGGTTTTACCGGAAAAGGAAAAGATATAAATGCAGTTTTAATGAAATGCATCTCTCTTTCAAGAAAATTTTTTAAGAAAAAGAAAGGCTGCCAATTTAAGGAATATACCTAATCTAAACCTGTTTTTGCATTAATTGCATTTTTCAACAACTTTCTGCAAGTCAATTGGTTTTTTGAGAATAAAATCAGGTTTGCTTTTTCCTTTAATAAGCTGACCGTATTCTGCAAGAGCTGTTTTCATTCCAACTCTTTTTGCTCCTTTTATATCTCTTTCAGGATTGTCTCCAACGAAAAGAATTTCTTCAGGCTTGAAGCCAAGTTTTTTTATTGCCTGTTTGAATGGCATCCTGCTTGGCTTCAGTCTTCCTGTATCTTCTAATGCAACAACAACGTCAAAAAATTCTGAAATATTTGTTTCAGCTAGTCTTAACCATGCCTGCATTTTTGGGGCATCGCTTACAATTCCAAGAATAAGTCCTTTTGATTTAAGCTTAATCAGAGTTTCCATTATTCGCGGATAGGGTGTCAAATGTCCTGTCTTTACCCGCCTGTAAGCTGCAATTCCGTTTGCAAGAATTCTATAATCAACCTTTCTTGAAACTTTTTTCAAAAATCTTTCAAAAATTCGCTGGTCTTCCCATCCAAAATCATCATACATTTTGAAAAGTAATGCAGAAGCTTTTTCTTCTTCCATTCCAAGTCCTGCTTCAATCATTGCTCTTATTGCAGCCTTGCTGCACTGTTTTTTAAATAGCACAAAGTCAATAAGGGTATTATCCAAATCAAACAAAACTGCTTTCAAAGTCATGCATAAATCCCGTTAAATTATTCTTTTAAACAGTTCTTTTTCTTAATTAATTGATTAAATATGAAGTGCCAAAAATGTGGAATTGAAATGCAAAGAGTTGGTCTTGAGCATGTTGAAAGCGGCAAAATCATTTCAGAAGTTGAATGTCCTGTCTGTCATTGTAGGATTCAACAGCCTGTAAAACACTAGTCTTTTACTCCAATTGCTTCAGTCTTACAAAACAGGCTTCGCAGATAAACCTTTCATTAAAGTCAATGCCGTTTTCTTTTTTTTCATCGCATAAAATACATTGCTTTCCTTTTCCTATTGGCTTTACATTGTCTGCCCATGCTCTTAAAAGTTCCCAGGAAACCCATTTTGGCATAAACATTTCCTTCAGTACGCTTTTGTCATTTTTTTGAATCCTTTCAAGTTGGCTTGGTAAAATCTTTTTGTGCAGATTTTTCAGCAAGCGGACTTTGTCCTCTGCACCTTTTCTTGTAAGGTTAGTTAATATTTGTTCAAAAAATTCATTGCTCATAAAATCACTTTGTTATAATTTAATTACTTCAAATAAATTACTCTTTTCCCATTTTTAATCTTTGTCCTTAGCCGCCACAGCCGGCTGATCTGAGTGCCATCTTCGCTTGGGCTCGATGACACATTTCGTCTGGGCTTGCAAAAAAGCCGCCACAGCCGGCTGATTTGGGCAAGGAGCCTATTGCTTTTTAGCAATAGGCTGGCTTTGCATTATTTTAGATAAATTACCTTTTTCCCATTTTTAATCTTTGTCCTCTTTGCATATTTTTCCAAATAATGCACTGTGCTTTTTGAAATTCCTGTAACATTTTCAACTTCTCTAAGGCTTTGATAATCTTTTCTCATCTCCAAAGCCTGTTGCATTTTTTCTAAAGGAACCGAAATTGGACGACCTGCTCTTGTTTCTGTTCCGATTGCAATGCCTTTTTTTCTAATCAAAGCAATGTTTTTTTTTGGCATTCTTGCAAGACAGCTTTTGCTCAAGGTCATTTGTCTTAACCCGTTGCATTTTTTCAGAATTTTTTCAAGCAATTCTTTTTTTACCGGTCTTACAAAATGAAGCTGTGTTGCCTCTTTTGGAATATCCTTCAATGACATTCCTGGAAAAACGGACGAAATCATGCACAAATATCAGGACAAAGAATTATTTAAATTTAGCGTATTTGCCTTCTTATAGGTGCAAATCCGCTTGCCCTTGCAGAACCTGCTTCCTTGTTATTGAGGCTTGTTGCCCGCTGCGTTTTTTTCTTGCAGCCATTTAAGTAATACTTAGCTTTTTTGCTTTTTATTTCTATGCAAATTTTTGTTTTTTTTAATAATTAGCTTTTTTTTGCGGTGAGGTTTTTGTTGGTGTTTTTGAGGCAGATAATTTTAAACTGGTAATTTCCGGTTTTTACTGTTTTTCATTCTGCTTTTTTTTTCCTTTTTTTAGAATTTGGTTTTTTTCTTTTTTTATTTTTTTCACAATTTTGCTTGTTGTTGCATATTTTAGTCCGCTTAGTATTTCTTTTTTTTGAACAGATGCTTTTTCAATAGTATATCCATTGTTTGTTTTTTTTACATATGGCCCGATCCATTTCACGTTCTTTTTGTCCTGTATTGCTTTTAGAATACTTTCAATGTCTTTTCTTTTTGCTTCAAGTTTTATGATTCCTGTTCCGATTCTTTTTGGGCTGTGTGCATCGCTTCCTGCTGTAACAAATGCTGCGTTTTCACTTAGTTCGAATGGCTTTGCGCATCTTTCAAGAATTTCTTTTCCTTTTTTGTCAAGTTTTTCTTTTCCTTTTTTACCAAGCGTGCTTAATCTTGTTTTTTTTCCAATTCGGCTTTTTTCCAAAAAGTCAAAAAAGTTCATTGGTTTTTTAATCCAATTGGTTGCATAAAATGCTGAGCTGACGTTTCCAAACATTCCGTTGAATACTTCTATTCCTATTTTTTCTTTTTTAACAAGTGCTTTGAGTTTTTTTTCGCCTAAAAGATATGCCGCACTGTCGTTTGAAAATCCCCAGGGGTGGGCAATGATTAATAGTAGTCCATTGGCTTTTGCTATTGCAATTGCTTCTTTTATTGGAATTCCTTTTTTGAAAAGGGTTTCAATATTGTAAATGTTTTTGTTTTTTCCTAAAACTATTAAATGTCCAATTTCGCTTGAAATTTCAAGTCCGGGAATTAATATTATTCCTTTTGGTTTTTTTTCTAAAAGCATTTCGTATGCTTTTTCAGGTTTTTCAAACGAATGTTCGGTTATGGCTACTGCGTCAAGCTTTTTTGTCTTTACTGCCTTCCAGTAGTCTTTTGGTTTAACGCCTTTTTCAAGAAGGTGGGTGTGGAAGTCAATTGTAAATTCTGCCATAAAATAAATTAGTTCAGAAAACTATTTAAATGAAAAACCCCTATTTCTTCAAGTTATGGTTGTATCACTTTACGCAGTAATTCCGGCATTATCACTTGCCTTAATTCTTGCGTCTGTTCATTTCTTTTCGGAAAAATATGCCGAGCATGTTAAAAAGTTTCACCTGCAGACAATTTCTTTTTCTGCAGGGCTTTTTCTTGGGCTTATTTTTCTTTACCTTCTTCCGGAATTTTTTAAGGGATTATATCATGTTGGTGAAAGTATTTTTTTGCTGATGCTTGCCGGTTTTGTTTCAATGCATCTTGGCGAAAAATATATTTATCAGCATATAAGTAACAAGAAAGAAAGGATACATGATCTTGCTTCAATTCACGCACTTGGTTTTTTTATAAACCATTTTATTGTTGGAATAACTCTTTTGCTTGCTTTTAGTATTGAGGGAATTTTTTCAGGATTTCTTATTTTTATTCCGCTGCTTTTACACACTTTTTCAAGTAGTCTTTCTTTGAATGACATTGATGAAAAGCTTAACAAAAAATTTCTTTCAGGTTTTATTCTTCCGCTTTCTCCTGTTTTTGGAGTGCTTGTTGCCTATGGTTTGAACCTGACACCTTACCTTTATCATTTACTTTTTTCATTTGTTTTGGGTGCAATACTTTACATTGTTGTAAGGGACACTTTGCCAAGAGATGACGCAGGAAAACCGTTTTTGTTCCTTATTGGTGTTCTTGTAAGCGTTTTAATTCTTACCATTGTTTTAATTTTCTAAAATTTTTCTTATCTTGGTTAAAATGGAAGTCAATTAGATTTAAATTAAAAGAACATCTTACTTTTCTAATGTCAAAAGACGTTTGTGTTTCAAAAGGTGATTGCATTGCTTAACAGATTTTATGACAAGTTTATTTATGCAAATTCGTTGAAATATACAAACAACAACTTTTTTCTCGTTGATTTGCCCTTTCTTATATGCCCTGTTCATCTTCTTTCGGGTTTGCTTGCAACAACTGATCCAGAGTTTGAAAAAAAATTGTATATTGCAATAAGGGAAAGTGTTGCAAAACAGCTTATTCCTGCTTTTGGAACAGATTTTGGTTTTAGGGGAAAGAAAATGGTTGCTTTCTTAGAACAGTATTTTACAGCATCCGGCTGGGGTACTATAAAGAATATTGATCTTGATTTTGCTGCAAAAAAGGCAATTATTAAAATTTCAAACAATCCTGTTACAAGCTGTCTTCATTCAAAAGCTAAAGCTCCTGCTGACCATATTTTGAGAGGAATTTTTGCAGGTCTTTTTTCAAGAGTTTTTGAAGAACCTGTTGACTGTGTTGAAACACATTGCTGTGCTTTGGGTGAGTGTGATTGTGAATTTATAATAAAAAAACAGCTCTTGTTTGATTTTTCTGATGAAAGGGTGAGGCGACAGCTTGAGGCTGAAGTTTGATTTTTTTTTGGGCTGTTTTTGTCAAAATGGTAAGGCAGCCGCTTGAATTGGAGCTATAAGAAAAATTTATATAGGGTGAAGGCTTATTAGTATTTGAAGGTTTTTTTATGGAAAAAACAAAATTTGGAATTCAGGGTTTGGACAAGGCATTTGAAGGCGGAATTCCTACCGGAAATCTTGTGCTTATTTCAGGTGGTGCTGGAACAGGAAAAAGTACGCTTTGTTTGCAATTTCTTTTAAACGGTGCAACCCTTTTTGGAGAAAAAGCTCTTTATATCAGTACAGAACAAAGTTCTGAAGAACTTTACAAGCAGGCTTCTTCTTTTGGATGGGATCTTGTAAAGCTTGAGGAAAAAAATCTTTTAAAAATTCTTTTCTTTGACATTACTCGTGGTGCAAATTTTTTGGCAGAAGTTGATGTAGTAATAAAGGAATTTCAGCCAAAAAGAGTTATAATTGACAGCATGACAACTTTAACTGATGCGCTTATAATTGGCGGAATGGGAAATCAAAGCGATTTTTCGCTTGTACAGGTTATTGAAAAAGTTTCTCCAATTCCAAGAACTGAACAAATTATCTTTACAAATTGATTGGGGAATTGAAAAAATATAAACTTACTACTCTTCTCACTTCTGAACTTTATGAGGAATCTAAAAGGCTTAGTGCTGATGGAATCTCTGAATTTATTACAGATGGAGTAATAGTAATGCATTACATTGAAATCGGGGTAGGTGATTATAGAAGCCTTGAAATAAGAAAAATGCGCTATTCAAACTACAATAAAGACATAATTCCTTACACTATTACAAACAAGGGAATTGAAATAATGGAAGAGCTGAAATAAGCTTGGGAAGCCTTTTTTTTGGCAATAACCAAGAAATAAATACAGGGCTGCTTTTACTATTAATGATGGAAAAAAAATTTTTGCTAGTTTTTGCATGTGTTGTGCTAGTGGCTTCAATGGCGTGGGCTGTGCCTAATCCTGTTACAAATATGAACAGCGAGTCTTTTGGCTTTAATTCTATTAAAATAACCTGGGATCACGAAGGCGGGGCAACCTCTTTCAAGACTTATAGGGGCGCAAGCATTAACAATATGCAAAATATCGGTTCTTCAACAGAGCGTTTTTATATTGATCAAGGCATTGACCTTGACAAGGAATACCTTTACTTTGTTACGGCAATTGATTCAAGTGGGGAAAGCAGTTTTCCCTTGTATGCTCTTTCGATTACCCAAACTGCAAGTTCTGCCAAGCCCTTTACAATAAGCCTTGTTTCACCCATTAAAAAGGTTTTTTCTTTTGGCGAAAAAGTTTATTTTGTTGTAAATATTTCGAGCTATTTTTTTGGAGAGCTTGAAGGGCTTGAAGCAGTTCTTATAAACAAGGATTATGGGCTTGAAAAGCCAATGGCCTTTGATGCAGGCAAAAACACTTTTAGCCTTTCTGAAACAATGCCTTCTTCAGAAAGCAAGGAAGAATTTTCAACAACTTATTTAGTAAGGGTTTCCGGAACTATTGACGGCAACCCATTTTCAGAATCAGAATCCCACCTGTTTACACTTGTCCCTAAACCAGTTTACTTTCCTGAAATGTTTGTCGCGTTTGTTGCCGAAGCACTGCTTTTGTTTAGCCCGGTTTTTGTATTGCTTGCATTGGCTATTATAATTGCTTTTAGCTGGCGAAAATACCATCTAAAGAAAATAGCCTAAAGGGGGGGTGCTCTTAACCTTGAACTTGTTGAGGTTTTGAAAGAGCGTTCGGTTTGAAAATATGACATGCTTAAGAGGCGAATTACGTAACAGCTGTATGTTGAAAAGGAAAGGGGCTTGCAGGGCAAGCAGAATGCATTCAAGGCAAAGCTTGGGCATATAAAGAACGGAATTCAAATCAGTAAAAATCCTTTTGCCGGATATGCAAGGCTTGAAATTGAGGGAAGTAACAGGCTTGTCAAGACAAGGGGGTGCGCAAAGAAGGCAGCTGACAAAGGGTAAGATGCAAGCCTGGCTTGTTGGAAGGGGTGAGAAAGAAAAGATTGCAAAAAAGGTGGTCGAACTGCTTTACTCGGAATAATTTTTACAATTCGGGAAATTTTTTTTACCACCAATGTTTTTTTTGTTGCCGTATTCTCAAATCATTTCGGCAATTTTTTCTCCGCTGTTTTTTTTGTAAAGGCAGCCTTCTTTTTCTACAAGTCTGTTTTTTGAAAAAGACTGCTTTTTCAATGTCTTCAATTGAAAGATATGTGTTTTTGTGGCGAAGTATGCAAAGCAATGTCCTTATATGTTTTGGAGTTGCATTGGGTTTTTTTTGTAAAAGCATTCTAAGCAATGCAATTTCTTTCAAAGTTGTTCCCTCCATTTTCTTCAAAACCCCTTTTTTTTAAGGCAATGGTGCCCGAGTCCTAAAACCATACAGACACCTTTGCCTTTTGAGCAGGCTCATCAAGAGATACATTTGCTCTCTTGTTGCCCGTAAAATACTTCTGTTCTGCGGCTTAATATAATCAGGGTTGAAAAAAATTCAACCAAATGGTTGATAAGCTATTGTTAAACAAGCAGGTTTTTACTCGTATCTTAGGGCTTCAACAGGTTCAACACTTGCGGCTCTTATTGCAGGGTAAACTCCTGCAATCATTCCAACACCCATACTGAATGCAAGTGCCCCTATTATCAATGTTGGTGTTACAACTGCAGTTAATGGCAATCCTGTCAGTTCAGCAACCAATGAAACAATGCCTGCTGCTCCAATTCCTAAAAGTAAGCCAATTGCTCCTCCAACAAGTCCAATCATTCCTGCTTCTACTACAAAAATGCTTATTATGCGCGGAGTTGTTGCTCCAATTGCTTTCATTACTCCTACTTCTTTTGTTCTTTCAAGAACTGACATTAGCATTGTATTCATTATGCCAATGCCTCCGACCAAAAGTGAAATTCCTGCAATTCCTATTAGTACAAGACTTATCATTCCTACTATTGACCCTGCCATTTCTGATATCTGTTGCAAATCCATTACTTGGAAATCTTTTTTGTCGTGATCTCTTTCAAGTTGGTTGCTTATTCTTTCTTTTAATTCGTCAATGTCTTCTCCTGGCAGTGCTTTTACAATTATTCTGAATGGAGTAATTTTGGTATCACTAAAATCTTTGAGTGTATCACTGTTCATAGTAATTGCTGTATTAAACATTCCTGCAAAATTGTTTTGAGCTTCTTCCAATATTCCGACAATTCTAAGTTTGTTGCCATTAACATTAAGACTTTGCTTTAGGCCAATGTCATCTTTTATTATTCTGTCCCCGAACTTACTTCCGATTACAACTGCGGTTGTATCATGCGGTGTAAGATTTCTTCCTTCTTCAAGGTTTGCTATTCCAATAAAACCAAGTTGTTCAATTTTTTCAGGGTCAATTCCTATTGCAATAACTGTTTTCATTTCTCCCTTGTACTCTACCTGAAGACCTGTAATATAAAGCGCTGCAGCAAAATCAACGCCTTTAACGTTTTCAATTAAATCAACATCGTCGTCATCAAGTTTTGCAAATACGCTTTCTACAAAGCCTCCGCCTGGTAAAATCATTATTGTATTTGTGCCAAGCTGATCAAATTGGTCTGTTACAGATTGGTTTAATCCCTCTCCTATTGAAATAAGTGCAACAATTGCGGCAATGCCTACTACTATTCCAAAAATTGTGAGAAATGACCTAAGTCTTCTGCCTTTAAGATTTTTGAATGCAATGCTAAACAATTCTCTGTCAATTAAACTCATTTTTTTCACGTCCAATTTCTCAATGTTTCAATAATCGATGCCATTTTTTTTACTTTCCATACCTCAATGCTTCAACAGGCTCAAGCAAGGCTGCTCTTCTTGCAGGCAAATATCCTGAAGCCATTCCGACTCCAATTGCTACTGCAACTGCGATAATTATTGCAACAATATTTATTCCAACAGGTAATGCAAATCCAGAAATTGTTGCCACAACTGATACAATGGCTGCGAGAATAAATCCAAATATAATTCCGATAATTCCTCCAATTGCGCCTATCATAGCTGATTCGGCCAAAAAGATTGATAAAACTTTTTCATTCGTTGCTCCAACAGCTTTCATTACTCCAATTTCTTTTGTTCTTTCCATTACTGCCATCAGCATTGTGTTCATTATACCAATGGCTCCGACAATGAGGCTGATGGCTGCAAGGGCAATTAAGACTGTTTGAATTAAGCCAAGAACAACTCCTGCGCTTTCCATAATATTTTCGGTTGTCATTACTGTAAAATCTTCTTCTCCATGTGCTCTCTTAAGTCTTTCAGTTATTTTGTCAGCCACTTCATTAACAAGCTCTCGGTCTGTTGCCTGAACCATTATTTCTGTTGGATTTTCTTCTCCAAAAAAATCCTGTACTGTTTCTTTTGGAAAAAAAACCATGTTTGATACAAGTCCTCCGAATGCTCCGCTCATGTCTTTTGAAATTCCGACAATTTTGAATTTTTGCCCGTCTATTTCAAGCTGGTCTTTAACTCTTAATGTTTCTCCTTCAAATGCTTCTGCAAAGCTTTCGGGAATTATTACTGCATATCTATCATTTGATTCAAGATGCCTGCCTTTTATTATATCAATATATCCTGCTTTTTCTAGGAAATTCCTTGCATCAGGTGCTATTCCAATTATAAAAATGGATGCTTGCTGACCACGAAATTCTACAATTTCTGCTGTTTCATAAAATCCTGCCACGCTTTCAACGCCTGGAATTCCTTCTATTAATCCAATATCGTCTTCTTTAAGTGAATCAGTAGCCATTGTTGTCATGCCCATGCTTGATCCTGATTGCACTGTAAGAGTGTCAAGTCCCATTCTTTCAAATTCTGCTGTTACTGACTGGTTCAATCCTTCTCCTATTGAGGCAAGTCCGACTATTGCTGCAATTCCTATAATTATTCCAAGTAGTGTTAACAAGGAGCGCAGTTTGTGCATTTTTAGGTTGCGTAAAGCAATTGAATAAAGTTCTGTGTCAATTTCCATTCAAGCGCCTCATTTTGAAAGGAAAAAAAGGGAAAGAGGAGGCTTTCCCTATTTATTTCTTTTTCCTCATATTTTCAACAAAGACTTTTGCCCTTGGATATACCCATTTGAGTACAACATACAGTCCTATTAGCTGTAAGGCGAGTGAAATTAGGCCAATTAAAATAAGGCCTATTCCTCCGTCGCCTCCTGCTGTAGGGCTTGCAACCTTGACCATGAGTTGTTTTGTTTCAACTCTTTCCACAAGTGCATCGTCCTTATAGTATATACTGAGGGTTAAAGGTATTTCCTGCATTGGAGTTGTTACCTCAAAGGAAACATTTGTTTTGAATGAATCAAAATCATCAGCTTCCAATGTTCCAATAAACTGCTTTGGCTCTTCAATATTCATATATTGCCCTGAAAGTTCAATAACAACATATTTTGCATCAGCTAATCCTATATTGAACAGGTCAACAACCACTTCGCTTGTTCCTCCTGGAAACGCATTTGGTGTTATGCTGTTTATTACTGCATCAACATCGGCTTCTGCAGTTACTTTTATTCCAAGGTATGAGATTTCAGTTTTTGATGATCCATTTTGGTCAAAGTATTCCAAAGTGATTGGAACTGAATAGTTTTTGAGTTCTGCGTTTTGATTTACTGATAGTCCAATTTCAACATTTGCACTTTCGCCCATATCAAGCTTGTTTATATATTTTGCAGATGCTCCAAGTGAAACTATTTCCCTTTCAACTACAACACCTGCTGCAGTTACTGTCCTTTCAGGGTTTACTTTGAGTACAATGTTTTTTGCAACACTTCCTCCAATATTTTTTATTGTGAGTATTATTGGTGTTACTTCTCCTGGTGAAAGCTCATTTACGCTGCTTCCAACAATTTCAAGTTTTGGTGTTCTACTGAGAATACTTACAGAAAAGCTTGATTCTTTTGTTGTAACTTCTTCGCCTACAAAAATTTTGATTGAATGCACTCCATCAACTGCTTTGTCATTAACCAATAACTTGTATTCAACTGTTGCTTTTTCAAATGGTTTTATTGAACCAAGATTTTTTTCTGCTATTTCTCCTGGCTGTAGTGCAAATGGAAATTCTAGTTCCAGCTGAATAAGAGCATTTTCCGCTTCATGTATTGAATCATTTTTTATTTGTACCCAAACTGTTAATGCGCTGCCTGGTGCAACAGGTGCTGGCTCATAACTTAAGCTGTTTGCTTCAAGATCGCCTGCAATTGTATAGCCTGCGAACAAGAGAACAAACAACAATGGCAATATTATTTTCTTCATTTTTTAGTCCTCCTCGTTTCATTTTTTTTATTTTTTACGATTTTTCCGTCTCTTAAAAATATTGTTTCATGTGCCCGTTCGGCAATTTCGCTTTCATGTGTTACCATCAGAACTGTTTTTCCCTGTTTTTTATTTAATTGACTTATAAGTTCAAGAATTTGTTCACCTGAAGCTGTGTCAAGGTTTCCTGTTGGTTCATCGGCAACAATTACATCCGGATTTGTTGCAAGCGCTCTTGCAATCGCAACTCTTTGTCTTTGACCTCCGCTTAATTCATTTGGCTTGTGGTTCATTCTCTGTCCAAGCCCTACTTCTCCAAGAATTTTTTCTGCAATTTCTTTTCTTTCATTAATAGGTTTTCCTGCAAACCACAATGGGAGCATAACATTTTCCAATGCGCTCATTCTTGGAATAAGATTAAATGTCTGAAAGATGAATCCTATTGTTTTTCCCCTAACTTGTGCAAGCTGATTGTCATCCATTTTACTAATTGGTTTTTCGTTTACAAAAACTTCTCCCTTTGTTGGTCTCAAAAGCGCACTAAGCACATCCAAAAGAGTGGTTTTTCCAGAACCGCTTGGGCCCATGATTGAAAGAAACTGGCCTTTGTAGACTGAAAGACTTACACCATCCAATGCTTTTACTTGAACCTTTCCCATGTCATAAATCTTTGAAACATTTTCAACTCTTATAACCGGTTTTTCCATTTAACTCACCAACTATTTTTTTCTAATAGCCTTTTTACCTTTTGCTTTTTCAGCTTTCTTTTTGCGTCCTATAAATCCTCTTTCTTTCAAAACATTATCTATTCCTTTTAAGCTTTCTTTTTGCATTTTTTCAAGACTTTTTCCACCTTCTTTTATTGTCTTTTCAACATCAAGCATATGCTCAAACATTTTTGTAACAGCTTCTGACTTCATTAAAACAACGCTTTGAAATCCCTTGTTTACGCCCATGACAATAAGTTTGTCCCCTGGCTCTATTTCAAAAAGTTTTCTTGCTTCAACAGGAAGCACAATCTGACCTCTTTCTCCGACCGTTGTACTGCCATAACATTTCATTTTGCATTTGGCGTCCACAAAATCACATCTTACTGCATAATCATACATTTCATACTTATTAAATATATGTTTTTTCTTAGGTTTTCTTCTTTTAATGCTTTTTGAGAGTTATTTTTGTATGGATTATTATAATTCAATAAGCAAAGGATATAATAATTTACATGGGAAAGAGCAGGAGGAAAAGGCGTTGCTTGTAAAGGCAAATTGCTCTCTTAGCGGACTTTTGCTTGACATTGGCGCAGGTACTGGTGCAACAACATCTTTGTTTGAAGGGCGGTCAAAGTGTATTGCTTTGGATCCTTCAAAGGAAATGGTTTCACAATTTACTGGTTTAAAGGTTGTGGCAAAAGCTGAACAGCTTCCTTTCAGGGATTCCTGTTTTGATTCTGTAATAAGTCTTACTGCATTGCATCATGCTAATTTGGAAAAGGCAATGGTAGAAATTGAACGGATTTCAAAGCCAAATTCCTGCATTGCAATTTCTTTTTTTAAAAGGGCAAAAAATTTCAATATTGCCAAAAAACTTTTTGCAGGCTTTCGAAAATTTGACTCAGAAAAAGACCTTGTTTTTATCAGGCCCTAAATTTTATTTACCCTGCCTACTTATCATAAAAGAAGCTTTTTAAGCGTTTTGTAATTAATTTTATTATATGACTGCTGAAAAAGATGCCGAAAGGCAGGAAAATGAAGAAGAAAATAAAGAGGAAGAAGATTCTTCTGAAGAAACTCCTAAAGGGGAAGTTGATGAAAAAAATTCAAATTCTCTTACAGGGGTCTTAAACGCAAAAATTGCCGCATTGGCAATTGTTGGGGTTGTTGTTGGAATTCTTATCGGGCAGGTTGCCTTGCCAGGAATTGGAATTGGCTTGGTTGCATTGGAAGCTGAAGGAAACATAGGCCTTGGCGATGAAGCAACTCTTGATAAGACAGAGCTTGAAGCAAAAGTGCAGGATTACATACAAGAAATAGTTGGACCGCAAGGGCTTAATATTGAAGTTGTTTCAATAGAGTCTTTCAACGAGAGTTTTTATACAGTAAATTTTACCCTTTTAAAGGACGGCATATCACAAGGTGATAATGCAATTTTCCTTACAAAAGACGGTCTTGCTCTTGTGGGGAATCCTCCAATGATGCTTGACGAGCCTGTTCCACAGGTTCAGCAACCACAACAGGAGCCGCAGGCCGTTGAGGTTCAAAAAAGCGACAAGCCAGAGGTTGAAGTATTTGTAATGAGCTATTGCCCTTACGGCTTGCAGATGCAAAAAGCAGTTCTTCCAGTAATGAAACTTCTTGGCAGCAGGGCTGATATTGAAACAAAATTTGTTTCATATATAATGCACGACTGGCAAGAAATCGAAGAAAACACCTTGCAATACTGCATTCAAAAAGAACAAAATGAAAAGTATTTTGATTACCTAAACTGCTTTGTTATAGAAGGCAATTCACAAGCCTGCCTTGTAAGCGCTGGTGTTAATCTAGAATCACTTAACAATTGTGCTGCAGCAGCTGATGCAGAGTTTGGCATTACTGCAGCATATGATGACAAAGCAAGCTGGTTAAACGGAGTTTATCCTATATACAATGTGCATAAAGAACTTAATGAACTGTATGGTGTTCAGGGTTCACCTGCCTTTGTAATAAATGGTACAGTAGTTTCTGCAGGGCGATCTCCTGAGGCTGTAAAGCAGGCAATTTGCAATGCTTTTAATGAGGCACCTGCTGAATGCAGTGAAGTTCTTTCAAGCACCCAAGCTGCTCCAAGCTTTGGAACCGGAGCAGGCGACGGCAGCGAAGGCTATTGTTAATTTCAGGTTTTTTTTTCTTTAAGCCTGTTTTTCTCTTTTTATTTTTTTCTAACTTTTATTAATTGCAATTATTGCAAGTTTTAAGGATTTTTTTTTTGCAAAATTTTTTTAGGAAATGGTATGATGGCAAAAGTAATTGTTTATTCAACGCAAACCTGCCCTTACTGCACAATGGCAGAGGACTTTTTGAAAGAACACAAAATAGAGTTCAGGCACGTTGACGTAGGCGCAGACAAGGAAGGGCTTAAGGAAATGATGGAAAAAAGCGGTCAGACAGGCGTGCCGGTAATAGATATTGACGGCAAGATTATCGTCGGCTTTAATGAGGCCGGCATAAGGGAAGCCTTAAAGCTCTGACAAGGGGGGTTCTTTTTGGACGATGTTGAGGAAAAAATTCTGGAAAGCAGCCTTGCTTATGCAAAATCCAGGGGATTTTCACTTAATCCTGACAAAAGAATGTTGGGGTTGGTTATTTCAGGGCTTGCAAGGAATGAAAAGGAAAAAGGAAAGCCATACTGCCCATGCAGAGCTTTGACAGGAAACAAAGAAGAAGACGACAAAAATGTCTGCCCCTGTGCATACCATCTTGATGAGATTGAAAAAGACGGGCACTGCAAATGCAGGCTATTCTTCAAAAAATAAGGCAATAAAAACCTGGGTTCAAATCCCAGTCGGGGCATGGCATATTGAGCCCAAGCGAAATATGCCCGATTATATTTGTAATTTTAGTAAAGCTTTTGCCAACAGGCAAAAGGTTTTTCAATCCCAGTCGGGGCAAACCCAACCTATTTCGGATAACCGCTAATGTCTTCTCTTGAGCGTTATAAATAAGTTTTAAATAAGGAGTATATTTAAAATAAATTGTATAAAAGGCTTAACTGATGAAGTTTGTATTGAATATCTTAAAAAATTCAAAAAAGATGGCGAAGCTATAGAAAATTATGCGTTTGCATTATGTGAACCCAGTTGGAAAGATCTAACCAAGAAAACTCTTATACCAAATATAGTAGCAAGCACAGCCGCAGGTCCTGTTGCTGGAGGCGCTACAACAGTAACGCTTCTTTATCAAAATATGATAAACTCAATGTATATTGTTTCTGCAACAAAAAAAGGCCTCCTTATGGTAAGAACCAATGCACTCAATGAGCCCATTGAGTCTGTTTTTATTCCCTTTAAAGAAATAAAATCTTTTAAAGTAAAAAAAGGATTTTTGAGAATAGTAATAGATATATTTACTAAAAAAAGTGAAAAGCCATTAACAATGAGGTTTAATACTTTTATCCTGCCAATAAAAAAACAAAAACAAAATACTGAACAAATAATAAAGCTACTTGAATCTAATGCTCTAAAAAGAGATTAAATTGGTTTTAGTTAAGAGTGTATGATTAACAGCAGAGCTTAAAAAGATAGGTATATCCGAAATAGGTTGGCAGCGCTCAGTCAGGGCAATCCCACGTTTGGTTTAATTGAAAGACTCCTTTCAGACAATATATTTAAAAACGTTATATATCATTTGATATATAGTGGTTTTTGTGCAAGCTGAAATACAAATCTTCAAAAAAGACGTGCTGCGCTTTCCAAGGCTAGACACAGTCTTAATGATTGAGAACGCAATAAGGAAAGCCAAATCAGATCTTACAGCAAGGCAAATTTGGATAAAACTGCCAAAAAAGGTAATGTGGCAAACCTTCATTACTACCCTGGAGTACCTAGAATACTCCGGAAAAATCCTGGTGGACAAGGACAAAACAGTTGTCTGGATTTGGAATCCGGAAGCAATAGAGGAAATCAAAAGAAAAGGGCTGATTGCAAAATGAAGAAAACTGTTGAAAGAATCAAATACGTTGTCTTTGCCGAACCCACACTCAAAAAAGCCTTTGAAGAACTTGAAAAAGGAAAACACGAAGAAAAGCAATTGGCGGAATTCATTGAAAGGGCAATTGATGACCTGAAGAAAAACCCCTTATGCGGAATTAAGGTTCCTTCAAAGCAATGACCAAAAGAATACATCAAAAAATACAAAATAGACAACCTAAGAAAATACGACCTGCCAAACGGATGGCGGCTAATCTACACATTGAGGGGAAACCAGCTTGAAATAATCTCAATTATAATAGAATGGGTAACACACAAAGACTATGAAAGAAAATTCAAATACAAAAGAAGCTGAACAAAACGCACACTGCAGAAAAACAAGCAAAGTGAACAAAACCGTTCAAATCCCAGTCGGGACAATCTCTGTTTTGACACCGCCTGTTGCCAATAGTTAGTGGTGTTAATTTAACACCACCTTTTTTAAATTGTTTGGTGGTGTTAATTGTTATGGCAAGCGTTATTGAGAGAAAAATCTCTGGAAAAGCCTACTTTTACTTCGAGGAAAACGTAAAAATTGGAAAGAAACGCTGGAAGAAAGTTTCAATCTATTTGGGCAAAAGCAAGCCATCCAAAGAAAAGCTACGTTCAAAAACGAAGGAACTTGAAGAACGCTCTGAAAACGCAGTAGCTGATTATTACAAGAAAAGGCTAAACAAATTTAGGTATTCCCTGCTTTCAAGAAAAGAGTTAGCTGAAGTCGAGAGAGTTAAAGACAATTTCTTGGAACGCTTCCAAAAGCTGAGCAAAAACAAGAGAAAGGAATTTGAAAAAAGGCAGATTATTGACTTTGTTTACACCACGCTTAGGACAGAGGGCGTTGACGTCAACTTTTCTGATGTGGAAACTGCCTTCACCATCATTAGGAATAAACGAAAAGAGTATACCTTTGATTCAAAGGTCATGGTTTCAAGCAGCATGATTACAGGATTTGATTATCTTCCAAAAATTGAAGTGAACCAAAAGGATATCCTACGCCTGCACGGCATAGTGATGTCGTTCTTTGAGGAAAAAAGTCCGGGCCAATTAAGGGGCGACCAAAGAATAATAGCAAGATTCAACCCAAAAACGCTGAGAAGCGAGGAAATTAAATACAGGCCTCCAAGCCCAAAAAAAGTCAGAGAAGAATTTGAGAAATTTTTTAACTGGTTTGAGAAAAACCGGTTTCTTCACCCGCTTGAACTTGCAGCACTTACACACCTCAAAATATACTTAATCCACCCCTTCAAAGATGGAAACAAAAGAATGTGCAGACTGCTGTTCAACAAGATTTTGATAGATGCAGGTTATCCTGCCATCAACCCATCCAAAGACACCAAAGAATACTTTCAAGCCCTGATAAAATCAGTTGAAACAGGAAAGGAAAAGCCATTTGTAAAATTTTGCGGCCAAGCATTTGTCAGACAACTAAAGCATAGGAGATTTAAATGAAGGAAGAAGAAGTTAAAGAGAAAATTGGCAAAGACAAATGGAAAGAATTCATAGAATTCATAAAAGGCCAAACCGTTGGAATAAACAAGAATGGAAGCACCGACTATTACAAACAGGATGTGGAAAATTTTCTAAGGCCAAAAAGAAAAAGGTTCTTCGACTAGTAAGCTCAAAAAATACCAAAAACAAACAAATTAAACAAAACCGTTTATAGCCCAGTCGGGGCAACAGCTCCCAAAAATTGCTTTAACTCAAACCTGTATTCTCCTGTTTATAAAAGGAATCTGAATAGGCAAAGTTTTGCAGAATTAAAAAACCAAACTTTGCTTTGAAAAATTCATGCTTCTGGTTTGGAAAGCGAATTTTTTAATATTTTAAAATTCGTTTAGTTAATGTAAACTTAACTATAATCATTCTTTATATAGGCTTGGGCTCTTTATTTATTTCTAGGGTTTGCATTCCTAAAAATTTGGCAAAAGCAATTTTAGAATTTGGTGTTGATACAATTGGTAAAGAAATTTCTGGAAAATGTGAAAAAAAGGGACGGAACCCTTGTTCCATTCAGTAAACAAAGAATAGAAGCTGCAATTTTTGCAGCAGCAAAGGCTGTTGGGGGCCAGGACAAGAAGGTAGCACAAGAACTTACTGAAAAAGTGTCTCATAGGCTTAAAATGCAGTTTGGAACAGAACCAGTTGACGTTGAAGCTGTTTCAGATGCTGTTGAAAAAGAACTAATTGAATCAGGACATGCAAAAACAGCAAAGGCGTACATACTTTACAGGCAGAATAGAAGCAATTTAAGGGACAGCAAGGCTTTTTTGAGCAAAATAAACAAGATTATTGACGATTATGTGCAGATAAACGACTGGAGAGTTTCCGAAAACAGCAATGCATCTTATTCCCTGTCAGGATTGCAGGCTCATGTAAGCGGGGCAGTAATTGCCGAGTATGCATTGAGAAACATTTACCCGACGGAAATCTCAAGCGCTCACAGGAATTCCGATTTCCACATTCACGATTTGGGAAACGGAGTCTTTAGTGGTTATTGCGCCGGTTGGTCGTTAAGGCAGTTGCTTGAATTAGGTTTTGGAGGAGTTCCTGGCAGAATTAGTGCAAAGCCTGCAAAGCATTTCAATGCTGCTTTGGGCCAGATAGTAAATTTTATGGGGACCCTGCAGAATGAGTGGGCTGGTGCGCAGGCCTTTTCTTCTTTTGATACCTACCTTGCTCCTCTTGTAAGAAATGACAATCTTGATTATGCAAAGGTAAAGCAAAGCATGCAGGAATTTATTTTTGCAATCAATGCAACAAGCAGGTGGGGCAACCAAGTTCCTTTTACCAATCTTACAATGGACTGGACTATTCCGGACGATATGCAAGATGTTCCAATTATGCTTGGCGGCAAGGAATCCGATAGTGCGGTTTACACAGATTTCCAGGATGAAATGGACCTTATTAACAAGGCGTTTATTGAAGTAATGCTTGAAGGGGATTCAAGCAACAGGGTTTTTACTTTTCCAATTCCAACCTATAATATTACAAGGGAATTTGACTGGGATTCTGAAAATGCGCAATTGCTTTTTGAAATGACTGCCAAATATGGCATTCCCTACTTTCAAAATTTTGTAAACAGTAGCCTTAAGCCAAGCGATGTCAGGTCAATGTGTTGCAGGCTTCAGCTTAATTTAAAGGAGCTTAAGTTAAAAACTGGCGGCTTGTTTGGTTCAGGTGAAAAAACCGGAAGCATTGGTGTTGTTACAATGAATATGCCAAAGCTTGGTTTTTTGAGCAGGGACGAATCTGATTTGTTTGAAAGGCTTGACAATTTGCTTTACCTTGCAAAGGAAAGCCTTGAGATAAAAAGAAAAGAGGTCAACAGGAACATGAAAAACGGCCTTTTGCCTTGGAGCAAGCGCTACCTTGGAGAGTTAAACCACCATTTTTCTACAATAGGCCTTATTGGAATGAATGAATTTCTTTTGAATTTTATGGAAACAGGAATTGCAAGCAATGAGGGAAAGAAGTTTGCCTTAAAAACACTTGATTTTTTTCGGGATAGGTTAATAGGATTTCAGGATGAAACAGGCCATATCTTTAACCTTGAGGCAACTCCTGCAGAGGGTGCAAGCTATCGGCTTGCAAAGATTGACAGGAAAAATTATCCCGGCATTAAGACTGCAGGAAACAAAGTTCCTTATTACACAAATTCAACACAGTTGCCTGTTGACTACAGTGATGACATCTTTGACGTGTTAAAGCACCAGGATGAATTGCAATGCAAGTATACAGGCGGAACGGTATTGCATGGCTTTTTGGGAGAAGCAATGGAGTCAGGGGAAGCATGTGCAAGACTTGTGAAAAAGATTGCCATAGGATTTAAGCTGCCTTATTATACAATCAGCCCTACTTTCAGCATCTGCCCAGTGCATGGCTATATCAAGGGAAAGCATGAAAAATGCCCTGTTGAAATAAAAGAAAAGGAGGTTGAAAAAAATGCCAAAATGCAATGCACAGTGTGAAGTTTACAGTAGAATTGTCGGTTACCTTAGGCCAGTTCAAAACTGGAATGCGGGAAAGAAAGAAGAATTTGGTGAAAGAAAAACTTATAATACAAAAAAAGCCCTGGAAAAATGCGATTAATTAAATTACGGAGGCTTTAGTTTGATTATTTTTAAAGGAATTCAAAAAACAACCTTGATAGATTTTCCAGGCAAGGTTGCCTGTACTCTTTTCATGTCAGGGTGCAATTTCAGATGTCCTTTTTGTTACAATAAGCATCTTGTTTTTGACGAGGACACCGGGGTTAAAATAACCGAAGCAGAAGTTTTTGATTTTTTAAAAGAACGCAATGGTTTTTTGGATGGAGTATGCATTACTGGTGGAGAGCCAACATTAAATAAAGATCTTCCGGCATTTCTTGAAAAAATAAAAGCCGCCGGGCTTTTAATAGAACTTGATACAAACGGTTCGGTTCCTAAAATGTTAAAAATTCTTTTGGAAAAAAATCTTTTGGATTTTATTTCAATGGATATAAAGTCTTCAAAAAAAGGATATAAAAAAGCATCCGGTGTAAAAGTTGATTTGAAAAAAATTGAGGAAAGCATTGTTCTGATAAGAAATTCAGGGGTTGATTATGAATTCAGAACCACTCTTGTTCCTGCTTTGCATTCAAAACAGGATATCTTGGAAATTGGGCAATGGCTTAAGGGGAGCAAGAGTTTTTTCTTACAGCAATTTAATTCAGATATTGATTTGCTTGATTCTAAATTGCAGGGAACTAGTCCTTTTTCTGCTGAAAAAATGCGGGATTTTGCAAAAACCCTCAAGCCTTTTTTTGACAAAGTAGGCGTAAGGAGCATTTAAAAGGTTTTTTGCTTTCTTTTCATAATATGGTTGCAAAGATTTCAAAAGACATGACATTAGGCGATATAGTAGCAAAATACCCTGAAACAGTTCCGATAATGCTAAAATTTGGTTTGCATTGTGTTGGTTGCCATGTTGCTGCATATGAAACTCTTGAACAGGGTGCTAAAGGTCATGAGATGAATAAAGAAACCTTTGAAAAAATGCTGGCTGAAATGAATAAAGCAATTGAAAAAAAGGATTAAAACGAGGTGATTAATTTGACTGAAAAACCTTATGTCAATAAAGCAAAGTGTACAGGATGCGGAACATGCAAGGATGTTTGCCCCGTGGATGTTTTTGAAATAAAGGACGGAAAATCTGTTGTAAAAAATCCAGATGCATGCATTCAGTGCAGAGCCTGTGAGGCAAGTTGCCCTGAAAAAGCAATTGTTGTAAAAGAGTAATATCTCTTTTTTGAATGATTTAGGATGGCAAATATATCTTTTACCGGTTTAGGCGGTTGTAATGAAGTAGGGCGAAGTAGTTTCCTACTTGATTTTGGTGAAAAAATTCTCCTTGACAGGGGAATAAAGCTTGATGCCAAAGGTTCAGAATTTCCTTTACCTGTAGAAACAAACCTTGATGCTGTTGTAATAAGTCATGCACATCTTGATCATAGCGGTGCATTACCAGACCTTTTTGTCAATTCAAGCATTCTTTCATATATGTCTGCACCAACCTTTGAATTAAGTAAAATATTATGGTTTGATACTATTAAAATTGCCGGACTTGAAGGGGAAAATATTTCTTTTTCAAAAAATGAAATAGAGGAAGCTGCAAAATATACTTTTCCGGTTGATTACAAAAGAATTTTGCACATTACTAAAAATTGTTCAATGCAATTTTTTGATGCAGGTCATATTTTGGGTTCTGCAATGCCAAAGCTTTTAATTGGAGAAAAAAATTTTCTTTACACTGGTGATTTCAAAGTTGAAGAAACAAGGCTTTTCAAAGGAGCAGATCTTGATGTTGGTCCTGTTGATTATCTTGCAATTGAATCAACCTATGGTGACCGAAATCATCCCCCAAGAAAAGAATGTGAAAAAATTTTTATTGAAGAAGTTCAGGACACGCTTGACAACGGAGGAACGGCACTTGTTCCTGCTTTTGCTGTTGGACGAAGTCAGGAATTAATTGATATACTACACGGATACAAAATAGATGCTCCGATTTATCTTGACGGAATGGGCCAAAAGGTTGCAAGGGTAACAACAATGTTCCCTAAATTTCTTAAAAATCCAAGATTTTTAAGCAAGGCTTTGGAAAAAACCAATTGGATAAGGAACAATGGTGACAGGAAAAAGGCTTTAAAGCAGCCAAGTGTTATTGTTACAACTGCAGGAATGCTTCAGGGTGGACCTGCATTGAATTATTTGAAAACCATTTACAAGGATGAAAGAAGCAATGTTTTTCTTACAGGGTATCAGGTTGAGGGAACTGCTGGAAGAACTCTTATGGAAACAGGAAAGATTAATATAGATAGAAAGAATTATGAAATTAAAGGAAAAGTGGAAAAGTTTGATTTTTCAGCTCATGCTTCACAGCAGGAAATGATGAAAGCAATTTCCCGATGGGGGCCTGAAAAAGTCCTTTTGGTTCATGGAGATCCTGAAGTAATACAGATATTTAAGAAAAAGATTGAAGAAGATACTGGTATTGAAACATTGGTGCCAGAACTTGGAAAAAAACTTGTCTTGGAATGATAAAAAATGGGATTTGCAAATGTATTGGTTGAAAGTTTTGTTCTCTTAAAAAAATGTCCAAAGCTATTTATTCCAAAAATATTAATTTCATTCCTTATGCTGCCAATAATTGTTCTTACAACAATGTTTCTAATTGATCTTAATTTACTCTCGCCTGATGCAATTTTAAGCAAAACTCCTGTGGAATTAAACTTGCTTATACTGCAATTACTTTTTCTTCTAATTTACACTCCACTAGTTTACTTTACTGACTATGTTCTGGTAAATCCAATGTATCCAGTAATGGTTGAGCAATTTTATAATAAGAAAAAAGTTAATTTCAGACAATCATTTCAAATAGTGTTAAAGCATTTTGGAACAATTTTTTCTTCAGTAATAATTTTTTCCATCCTCTTTTTTGGCTCAACTGTTCCACTTGGTTTTCTTACATTAACTTTCTTACAGGATGGAAATGATTTAATGTTTTATATTTCAGCCTTTATGATGTTTATAGCATTTTTTGTAATACTCCTTTTGTTCTATCTTCTCTATCCTGTAAGTAGTATTGAAAAGCTAAATATTTCAGGAACACTAAAAAAAATGGTTAAAAGTTCTCTAAAACACAAAAGCGACGTCTTAAAGGCCGTTATAATATCTCTTCTAGTATCAGGTCTAAGTTTTGTTTTTTCAAGCCAAGTACTGCTTTCAGATCCTGTTTCCAATTTAGGATTAACTCTTATATTTTTCTCATTGCTTATTATTACAAGGTTCCTTATAGCAATTTTTATCACATACCAGTATGTTTTGAATGCAGTTTTTTACCTTCATTTTCAAAAAAGAGTTTTTTTTTAAGAGGTAATTGGATGAAAGGCGAGAATTTTTGTCCTTTGTGCGGAAATAAAAAAGGTCATTTTATCAAAGGACTGTGCAAAGAATGCTTTTTAAAAAAGCACAATATTGTTGAAATTCCTGAAACAATTTTCTTTGAACAATGCAGAACGTGCGGAAAAACCAAACTGTTTGGAAAAATGGTTGTTTCAGATTCTAAAAACCTTGCATCGTTTGTTGAAAAAAAAGTTAAGATTAAGAATTTGAATAATAGTGAAGTGCATGCGGCCGTTTCAACAGGTGAAGATGGTGAATTTTCAGCAAAGGTGCTTGCAAAAGGAACAATTGACAATGTTCCGCTTTTTTTTGAAAAAGAGGTTTTGCTTGAACCAAGACCTGTTCAATGTGATGCCTGCATGCGTTTGTCAAGCCAGTATCATGAAGCAATAATTCAATTAAGGGCAAAAGAAGGTGGTCAAAAAGAGCTTAAGAAAATGCTTCCAATTCTTGTTGGATTTGTTGAAGCCATGCATTCAAAAAACAGTCTTTCTGCAGTAACCGAGGTTTCTGAAAAAAAAGAGGGTTTTGATTTAAAGGTTGGGAGCAAAAAGGCAGCGCAAATTGCAGTAAGACAAATGAAAAACAAGTTCAATGCCGAAACAAAGAGCTCAAGTGTTCTAAACGGTGTTGACAAATCAGGCAATGAAAAATACAGATTTACTTTTTTGGTAAGAGTATAAAATTTTCAGTTAAGGCTGTTGAAATTTTCAGTTAAGGCCGTTGAAATTTTCAGTTAAGGCTGTTGAAATTTTCAGCTCTCAAATTTTTTTAGTTCTGTTTTAATTTCTTCCACACTTTTTTGTGTTACAATTAGTGGAATCTTTTCTGATTCAGCAATTTTTTTTGCAATTGGGTCAACATTCTTTGCATCCATTTTGCCATGCAATACAACAATTGACGGTTTCATATCTGTGCTAAACCTTCCGATTTTAACGGCAATCATCGGACTTCTTCCATTTCCAACAAATCTAAAAATCAATGCCCTTTCAGGAGTCTTTCCATAAATTCGCATATATTCATGCACTGGCACATCCAAAATTACTTTCATGCTGTCAATAAGGCTGTAACCATAAATTTGGGTTTCTTTTAGCCTTGAAGGGTTTGCAACACAGGTTCCGTTTATTTTTTTCATAAACTCGGTTCCCTTCATTGCTGAAAAGAATTCATGCGCTTCAAAAGCCTCGGTTTCCGGCTTAAAATCTTTTTCAAGCTGTTTGACAACCTTGCCTCCTCTTCCTGAATCAATTTCAATAAGGGTTTCAACAAACCTTGCAACAACCCCAATTCCAGGGCTTTTTCTCCTTCCGCCCTCGTAATCTGAAATAGTGCTGCTTGTAATATGAAGCGTGTCGGCAAGCTCTGTTTGTGAAATTCCAAAAATTTCACGCCATTTTTTCATGCTTCCGCCAGGGTCTTTGCTCAGACAAATTTCTCCGGCAATAGTATTGCTAAGTTTTTCAACCATGAGACTTCAATAAAATTAGGCAAAACAGCCTTAAAAGGCTTTCGTCAATTGCCAAAGAAATTGGTTCTTTTTATGTTCTTTGTCGAAAATTGCTTTTATATGTCTATCAAAATAAGCTTTACCTTTCCGTTTTTCATGTCTACCATAAGTTGATCTGGTGCAAGGTCAAGTTCTAACTGGTTTCTGTATTTTTCGAGAATTTGGTTAAGCTCTTCATAGGCTTTGCTGCATTTCTCTATAAGTTCTTCCAAAGAAATTTTTTTTCCTGCCATCAGCTTTTTCATTCGTCTATTCATTTTTCCATGAAAAACATCTTCCATTGAGGGCAGATCATAGTACTTTTCCCATCGTTTCTTTCCTTTAATATAGGGATATCTTTTTGACAAAGCGAAATAGAAATGCTTGTTTTCCTTCGGAATCATTTCCGGCAAGTATTTTCTTGCAGTAATTTCCCTTTGTTCTGCAGAGCTTTTCCAGATAATTCTTCGACCATGCGATTTTGTTCTAAAAATAAACCTTGGAATACCAAATGCTGCTGAGTCTCTGAGTAACCTTATAGACCCCGCCATAATTAGCGCTTTCTTAAGTTTCTTCTTCAAAGGCTGTTTTTTCTTCAAAGATTTTGATTGAATCATTTTAAGCGGACCGGGTGAGATTTGAACTCACGATCACTTCCTTAGGAGGGAAGTGCCTTATCCAGACTAGGCTACCGGTCCAGTGAAAAAATTAGTTACAAGTCATATTTTAAACATTATTAAAGCAAAAAATACCTCTCCAAATCAATTAAATTAATGATTTTTAACTTTATTAACATCCTGAGTTTAAATAGGCCTCAGTCCGCCCATCCTACTCTAAAGACCAAGGTTTAATTACATAAATTAATAGCCACCAGTTACTTCAGGAACTTTAAAACTTCTTCACTTTTCAGATTAGATTGCCTTAGAATTGACTTCATTGTACCGGTTCTAATCACCGGCTTTAGTGGAACAATTACCGTTAACTTTCTTCCGCTTGCAAATTTCCTCAGCTTTACATGGCTTCCTCTTTGCTTGACAAACTTGAAGCCAGCTTTTTCTAATGCTTTGACTACTTCTTTTCCTGAGAGAACTGGAAACTTAGGCACATGCTTTCACTTCAAAAGTAGTGACAAAAGGAGCAATATCTGAAAGCTTTATGTCCTTCTCATCTTCCAAATAAAGCTCAACTGCTTCCTTCAAATTGGCCAAAACATATTCTCCTTCTTCCTTACTAATTACAGCAGATAATCTCAAAATATCACCTACTATAAATGATAAATAAAGAGTATAAAAAAAGATTTGTTTCACCTAACTTTTACAAAAGAGGAGGGTTTAATCTTGGATTGTTTCCCTATTAGGATAGGCTACTTTTTTGAACGGCCATTCTGCTTTAACCCATTCTTTTACCGCTTTGAATAAAACCGGGTCAAGACCTTTTTCATATTCAGTTTTTCTGACCCACAAAAAAACAACCGCGTCAAAGCCCGGTGTTTGAGAAGGGTAGATGTAAACGCAGCCCAGGCACCTACGTTCACTAAGATTTACTACAGTATATGTGAATGCTGTTCGTTCTTCAAATTCTTTCTGGTGATGAAGCAAATCAGCTTGATTTTGTTCCATTGTTAAATTTTTGGACGGCCACTCAGAATCAGGACCAAAAATGCCTTTCAGGAGGTCAACACTTGAAATTACCGCATCAAAGTCTTTTTCAACATCGTCTACAGTAAGTTTTCGCAATTTGAATCTCTTTGTTTCAAGCTTTTCCGGAATCTTAAAATCTGTTGGAACAAAAGATTTGCCCATAAATCTATTTGGAAGTAATAAAGATTAAAAAGTAAATTACCGCCTCAGTCCGCCCATCAGCCGTCACGCCCGGCTGGTGCGAGCAAGAATGCCATTTCGCTTGGGCTCAATGGCATGGCTTCGCATAAATTAAAAATTCAACACCTCAGTCCGCCGATGGTAAAATTGTCGTCAAATGGCAGTAATTCTGCAATCATTCCAATAAATGCTGCTGCAATCGCAACAGGCCATTGGAACAGGAATGAGAGGAAAAAAAGGCTTGCTGCAATTCCTCCAAAGGTTCCTTCCAGTGTTTTTTTTCCTGCAATTTTGTGTTTTCCAAACCTTAATCCAAAAACGGTGCTTGCGGCGTCACCGTAAACAGCAACACACAATGCACCCAAAACAATTGCCTTTTCCTGAAACAAAACAATGGTGATTATTGCTGCGAGAAAAAAAAGCAAAGCGCCTTTGCCAGGCAAATGTTTTTCGTAATCACGTTCAACCCTTTGCACAATATGCAAAAGCAAAGGAATCTTTACTCCTTTCTTTAAGAGAAATGAAACCAAAATGCCTGTTCCAAAACATGCTGCGAGAACAAAAAAGCTTTGCTCAACGCCAAGCAATGCGATCAATGAGATAAAGAAAGAGCCGAACAAAAAGTGAATAAATTGCCTTCTTGCCTCTGTTTTCATTTCAAATCACTGTTTTTGAACAAAATTCTTTTTTTTGCACACTTTGCTGTTTTAGTGCCAAATCATAGCTTTTCACACAATGCAAGCACGTGGTCTTTTTCAAACGGCTTTAGGTTTACAACCTGCTTTATTTTGAACTGGTCTGTTAATGCCCCCAGTTCTTTTCCAAAAACGCTTCCTACATCGCTTTGCTGTGAAATGCTTTTTGCCTTTACTACCAGCATTCCTGCACTGCCTTTTTTAAGAAAGTATTCTGTATTTTTCAAGAAAATTCTTGCCTGGTCAGGTTGTGACACATCCTGAAATAAGAGGTCTACTTTTCTTCCTTCAAGAAATGACTTGTAGGCCCAGGGCTTTTTTGCATCTTCTATTATGGGCATCACATTTTTTCTCTGCTCGCACATTCCAATAAATTTTCGCATTACCCTTTCGCTTACGTCTACGCCAAATGCAATTCCTGTTTTGCCAATGATGTCGCTTACATGGCTTAAGGTTGTTCCCTCTGCGGCTCCAAGGTATAATACCGTTGATCCTTTTGTGATTGGCATTTCGCTCAAGCCATTTTTTATTGCCGCCGCAAGCTTGCTTCTGAAAAAATCCCACTGCCTGTATTCAACTTTGTCAATCTTCAAAAGTCTTTCACCGTAGACCTTTATGCCGGGCACAAGATTTTTTGTGAATATTTTGCCCTCGTGTTCAAAAATTCCCGGAAAAACCTCTTCCAAAACAAACACCTGCTTTAATTCCTCTTTTCCTGCACGCCTACTTTAATTCGGTCGCCCTTTTTTCAAGGCTTGCAAGAATTTCTTTTGACACGTCTTTTTTGCTTCCAAAATAATCTGCTCTTGCGGCAAGCACAAGTTTTGATGCAAGGCTTCTTGCGGCCTTTCCCTTGTTTTTGCCTGGAACCTGCTTTACAATGGGGTGCCCGTAAATAAAACCATATTTTGGTCCATTGATTTTTTTGTTCTTTAAATGTCTAAATAATGCCTTTTCTGCTCCGAGTAATTGCATTGTTGATGCAGGCATCATTGCAAGTTGTTTTAGGCCTCCTGCGTTTGCCATAAGTCTTGCGCCAAGAACGCCGCCTGCAACTTTTGAAAAGTTTGGAGTAAGTTTTTCCATTTCTTTTTCAATAAATTCCTGCAATTTTTTCCTTTCGCTTTTTAATTCAAGTGTGTTTGAGGCAAGTAATTGTAATTCTTCCAATGCATTTTTTTTAACAGGGCTTCCCATTGAACTTTTTGATATTTCTTCAATCTTTTTTTCTTTGCCTGTTTCGCCCAATAATTTTGAAAGCTTTTTTTCAGAAATGTTTTCTTTTTCGCCAAATTCTTTTATAATTTTTAAATATGCTTCGTTGTCTCTTACAATTGACTGCAATTCAGGAAAATGTCCTCCATACCATTCAATGGCATTTTCTGCTAAAAGGTTGAATGTATTGTCAAGGTCTCCTAAAACTGAAATTGCTCTTATTATGTCCACATCTGTTTCAGAATACCTTTCCTGAACCTGCTTTTTTGCCCGTTTAATAAGGCTTTTTCTCAATTGGTCAATATCACGCGCCATAACAAAGATTAGTCATTTATGTTTTTAAAGCTGCTTTCAGGGCAAAAAAGCAAATTTATTAAAACTGCTTGCCATTCTATTGATACATGCCAAAAGAGGAAATTGCAAATCTTGCATTACGCAGAAGCCTTTTTTACCCAAGTGCTGATATTTATCCAAAAAGTCCTTCTGGCTTTTTTGACTTTGGACCTGATGGGGAAACAATCAGGCGCAAAATTATCAATCTTTGGAGAAAGCAGTTGGTTGAAAAAGAAGAAATGGTTGAAATTTTCGGTTCACAAATTTTACCTGAAGCGGTTTTCAAAGCAAGCGGGCATTTGCAGAATTTTAATGACCCAATAGTGCAATGCAGTAAATGCAACAGTTTGCACAGGGCAGACAAGCTTATTGAAATGCATTCAAAGGGCATTGTTCCTGAAAGCTTGAGCACGGCAGAATTGGACAAGCTGATAAAAAAGCACTCGGTAAAGTGCCCGAAATGCAGAGGGAGCGATTTTGCAACAGTAAAAAAGTTTAACATGATGATGAAGGTTGACATTGGCGCAACAGGTGATGTTCCATGCTATTTGAGACCTGAAACATGTCAGACAATTTTCCTTGACTTTTCAAGGCTTTACAAGACAATGAGACAAAACCTTCCTTTGGGAATTGCTCAGGCTGGAAAAAGTTTTAGGAATGAAATTTCTCCTCGTAACAGTCTCATAAGAGAAAGGGAAATTGGGCAAATAGAGGTTGAAGTCTTTTTTAATCCTTCAAAAATTGATGAGGTGCCAAATTTTGCTGCTGTTGAAAATTACAATCTTAATTTGATGCTTTTGGGAAAAAAAACAAGTGCAATTTCCTGCAAGGATGCTGTAAAGAAAAAACTTTTTTCAGGAAAGCTTGTTGCTTATTATATTGCAAGATTGCAACAGCTTTACGAGGCTTTTGGAATTCCTGTTTCCAAAATGCGTTTTAGGGAACTTGACAAGGACGAAAAGGCTTTTTATGCAAAAGAAACCTGGGACTTTGAAGTTGAAACCGATTTGGGTTGGATTGAGCTTGTTGCCTGCAATTACAGAACAGATTATGACCTTAAATCTCATCAGAAGGAAAGCCAACAAAAGCTTGCGGTTAAAGAGGATGGTGAAGAATTTATTCCTCATGTGTTTGAGCTTTCTGCAGGAATTGACAGAACATTTTATGTTGCATTGGATCTTGCTTTTAGAAAAGAAAAAAGGGGTGCGGAGGAAAGGATTTACCTAAAGCTTCCTGCAAAGATTGCCCCCTACCTTGTAGCAGTATTTCCTTTGGTAAAAAAAGACGGATTGTTTGAGAAAGCGAAAGAAATATTTAATGAGTTGAATTCTTTTGGAATTGACGTTTTCTTTGACGAAAAGGGAAGCATTGGAAAAAGATATGCAAGAGTTGATGAAATTGGAGTGCCTTTTGCAATAACTGTTGACTATGATTCCTTGAAAGACAAAACTGTTACATTAAGGGAACGTGATTCAATGAAACAAAAGCGTGTCAAGATTGAAGAATTGCCTGTTTTGCTTTGGAAGCTGCAGGCAGATAAAGAAAGGTTTTAGCATAGCAAAAAAACCAGCCCCTGTAAAGGTTTCATATAAGCTTCCTTCTCTTTCAAGGCCTTTAAATGCAAAGGCACCAGGCGAATTAAAGAAAGGCCAGCATCTTTTCAAATTTGATGGCAAAAATTTTGTTGTTGAAAAATGGGGCATTAATAACAAGAAAACCAGTTTTATTGGAATCCAAAAGCTTTTAGACATGGAGCCGGTTGGAGGCTTTCTTGCAATAGCCAGTTATTCGCCTTTTGAAAAAAAGGTTACTGGCCTTAACTTAAAAGCCTGGTCAATTAAAGCATGGCTGCAAGAGAAAACCCTCCAAGATTCAGGCAACAGTGTGATAAAAAGGCTTGTGGAGATGATTCAGCTCAAGGCAGGCGATGCAGAGGTAAAGGCTCTTGTTGCAAACCCATCTGATCCAAAAACAAACGGAAAATTGTGGGAATCAATGGGTTTCAAAAGTGTTAACGGAACAGGTTTTTTTGTTAAACAACTGTAATTAAACAGTTTTTGCAATAGTTTTTGGAAGCCTTTTTTTCAGTTTTTCCACCTGCTTTTTGGCCTGTTCTTTTCTGTTAAATTGATTTGTTTCCATCCCGTTCAATTTTTCTAAAATGTCTCTTTTTTGTGCTTTGCTTAAGGTGCCTTTTTTTGGCGGCCTAAAAGTTACGCTTTTATTAATCTTTATCGCCCTTTTTGGCATGTGTTTTAAGTAAAGGGCGTCAATTGCCAACAGCCTGCAGTAAAAGGTAAACTGCCTTATTTTTCGTTCCTTTACTTCTTTTCTCGCAGTAAGCTGTTCTTTTCTTGCCCATTCTCTGAGAATCTCAGGCGTTGCAATGCTCTTTATCACATTCACAAGTTTTCTATTCTGTTTCCTTTTCCTTCCCTGAGACTTTCTCAAGAGCTGTTTATTTTTATTTTCAGAGTGTTCAAACCGTTTATTACCCTCTAGTGCCTGATGTCCTTTTGCCCCACCACTCCCATGAATCTTTCTTGCCAAAAAAATCACCAAAACCTATTATTAATATTATGAATTCACTAATATTAAGATATCTACTGCCCCGGTAGCTCAGTGGTAGAGCACGAGTTTCGTAAACTCGGGGTCGAGAGTTCAAATCTCTCCCGGGGCTTAAAACAGAAAGTACAAATCCAATAACACAAAAGCGAGAAGAGCTTATAAAAGCTGCTATCAGAAGTCCATCTTTGCAAATAGCCTATATTAATTACAGGGTAAAGTTTCTTTCCGTATTTTTTTACTGTTTCATCTATCTCTTGTTTGAAATCATATCCTGAATTTATCTTGTCTACTTCTTCTTTCCTTTTTGTAGCAAAATGCAATAATCGTTTATGTCTATCATCTAAGTCTCTCGGATTGCAGTAACTACAGTCACATTTCAACAATTCAGGCGCTTTTATTTTAAGTACATCTATCGCGGCCATTGGAAGTTTTCTTTTAAGTTTACCGACATAATACCTTGCAGGCGGTTGGCCTCCCTTGGTCTGATTCTGAATAAGTGGCATATCCTGTTTTTCTCCACCAGTTAAAGTATGGGATACGGCAGTAAGGCCAAATTCTGAAAGGAGCATGCTGTAAAAACCACCATACAGATTTACTATTGGTTTTTTGCTTTCTGCTAATTTTTGGGTAAAGAATAAAATGCTTACTTATGCTTGCCTTACCAGCTTCCTTAGCAGTAAATCAAACTTGGGCATTTTATCACGATTAATTTTGTTACGCTTTTCTTGGAAAGAGATTGTGTTTCAGCTCTTTAAAGTAGTGCAGTGATTCAAAGTCTTTAATTATGTCAGAAAACTTGTACCTTATTTCATTTAAGAGTTTGTGGTACGCGTCCTCGTTTTCAATGTTTATGTCAAGCTCCAAGTCAGTTACTCCAATCAATTCGTTTGTATAGATTATGTAAGGATTGTGGCGGCAGAAGGCAAGCAGGTCTTCAAACCTTTCCCTGTCAAATCTCTTAAAGTAAAGATGAAGCTTAAAATAAGTGAATCCAATCTTTCTGAGATTCAGGCTGATTCCAAAGCCCTGGATTATTCCGGCCTCTTTCAGCTTTTTTATTTTGTGTGAAACTGATTTGGCGGAAACGCCAACCTTTTTTGCAATATCAATGCTCTGTGCCCTTGAATTCGAAGCAAGAATGGAAAGTATTTTGACATCTTTTTT
>JAFCCG010000049.1 GCA_017610335.1 Chloroflexota bacterium
CCATTTCTTTGTTATTACATAAGTTATAACTATATGAAAACCAAAATAAGAAAAAATGGCAATAGTTTTGGGATATTACTTCCTAAGGATTTAGTTTTCCTTTTACAACTGCACGAATGAGTCAAAATAGAAATTTCGTCAAAAAGTGAAAAAATAGATCCAATTCTTAAAAAAGGGTAGTTTTGCTCGGGAATCCTGAGCAAACAATAGGTTTATCAATAAAACTAGGGTATATTTCTTCATGGAAATATACCTCCCATCAGGGGCTTTTTTGGGAAATTTAGACCCTTTTATAAGAGGATTTAATCCAACAGATGAATCAATTCTAAAAATTAGTTCTCATCCAAAATGGTTTTGGCTACACCCATTAGTTTTATCAATGGTTGCGTCTTTAGGGCAAAAAGTGATTCAAAATAATGGTAAAATATCCTGTGATAATTTAGAATCTAAATCAAAACACTATTTGGAAAGGATGGGTTTGTTTAAAATTTTAAATATTGACTCTGGAATTAAAGTAAAAGAACACGAATCCACTGGTCGTTTTATTCCACTAACTAAAATAACATCTTCAAAAGAAGCAACTCAATTTTTAACCGAAATGATTCCGCTACTTCATCAAGAACCAGACAAAGTTAAGCCTATTTGGTATATTTTAAGTGAACTTATTGACAATGTTTTAGAACATTCAGATTCAAAAGACGGTGCCATGGTTTGTGCACAGTTCTATACAAGAAGTAACACGGTTAGAATTGGTGTTTCAGATTGTGGCATTGGAATTAAAAAATCAATAAATTTTTCTCATACAGCCTCTACCAACCTTGAAGCAATAAAACTTGCTTTGACCCCTGGAATTACAGGAAAAACAAAAAGAACAAGGGGAACAGAATTAAATGCAGGAGCAGGACTTTTTTTTATAAAATCTATAGCGAAAGTAAATAGAGATTTTTTTGTGGTTTATAGCGGTAATGGATTATATAAATTAAAAAAGACGCCACCAAATCAAGATGTTAAATTATATTCTGATCCATTTTTAGATAATTGTTCGAAACACAACAATTTTCCATTTTGGCAAGGGGCTGTGGTAGGAATAGACTTATCATTAAGTCGTCATCAAAAATTTGATATATTATTAGACTTAATTCATGAAATTTACAGAAAAGATATTAAAGCTAGAACAAAAATAAGATTCAAAAAGGCGAAATTTGTATGATTGAAATAAACATCTTTGAAAAAACAGGAAAATTTGCAGTAAGTAAAGATATTGCTCGAGACATAAGGTTAAATGAATTATTACCAGCTCTTGAAAAAGATGAAATAGTTTTAAATTTTCAAGGAGTTGATTCAGCAACACAATCTTTTATACACGCATTATTAAGTGATGTAATAAGAAATAAAGGCATAAACATTTTGGATAAATTAACATTTAAAGATTGTAATAAAACCGTTCAAAAAATAATAACCATTGTGATTGAATATATGCAAAATGTCTAATTTTAAAAGGTAGTAAAAATTAATACCGTTTAAGTGCAGGTTTCAAACTTTGGGTGCAAGCGATACTTTAGGTGCGCACTCTTTGCAAAAGTAACCTTTAAATACAAGAAAGTCTTTTCTTAATTAGGTGATTTTGTTTGAATCAAAAAGGACAAGCATATAGTACTTTCAAATTGCTTATTGCGGCTATTATTGCAATGGCAATTCTTGCAATTCTTATTCCAATAATTATGCAGGCAATGGGCTGGCTTACAGCAAGCCCTTTGAATGAAACAAAGTCTTTACTAACAGATCTTGTTGGCTCTCCAGGTGCATTAAAACACACTCCTGAAGTAGCTTTCAAACCAGATGATGTTCTTGCATCAAGTGCCCTTGTTGAAAGGCTGCCCATAAGCAAGGACCAGGTTTGCTTGAGTACAGGACAGTTTGAAGAAGATTCCGAAAACGGCTTTGAATGCATAGGATGTGAGGATGCCCGTGACAATCAAAGGCTTATATATCATGGTTCAAGCAACCAGGCCGCAAGGCTTGCAGTTGTTTGCAATGTTAATTTAACCGAGCTTTTGGATGACATTGAAGCCTATAACCTTGAAGATGGTGACGGTGAATGGGATGGCACAAGCATTGAGGACGCATGCGAAGTATGTGAAGGAAAAGGCAAGTGCTGTGCTATTATTTTGAAGAGAAGCTAATACTGTTTTCAGTATTGGCTTAACTTTTTCTTTTTTTCAATCCAAACCCTTAAATATGCCTTTTTCCATTATCTTATTTGAATGCCTGGAATTAAATCATTTCTGAAAGAGGAAAAAGCCCAAAGTGAGTGGAGCAGCGTTTACATGCTGGTAATACTTATTATTGCAGCACTGCTTTTGGTAACGGTAATAAAGCCAATGTTCAGGCAAAGCCAGCAAATTGTAAAAAGGGTTGTGCCAACAGCATAAACCAAACAGGCTATACTATTCTGAATTTAACACTCTTTTTATTCAGTTTTTTCAAGCAGGCCATCAAATCTACAGAATACTTCTTTTTTCAGAGAGGGGCTTATTTTGGGAAAGGGGCGGCAAGGCAGCTGCAATGCCAATAGCCTTAAATAAACCTAAAAATAAAGATATTATCGGAATTAAAATGAGCAAACCAAAAAGAAAACATTCTACAATGTTACAAAGTCGGTTGAGAAGAGCAAAAGTCTTGCGCTGTCTTCTGCAAGGAAATAATACAAAAGAGGTCGCCCAAAAGCTTGGTCTTTCACGCCAAATAGTTTATAATGACTGGTACCGGATTTCAAAAAACCTTAAGCCAAAAAACTTTGAAAGACTAAAACGCATGGAAAATTTGTCCTTCCCAGGTAAAACAAACACAAAAAAATGCAAACAAGTTATTGGAATAGCCAAAAAAGTCTTAAGAGGTCAAGTCTCAATTCTTCCAAAAAAAAGATCTAACCAATTGCCCTTTTTTATGAGAAAAAAATCCAAAAAATTAACCCAAGTGCTCAAAGACCTGCGTTCAACAAACAAGCCCTTCGTACAAATTCAACGTGACAATGGCGCACGTTACGAGCAGGTAAAACAGGTCTATAATTATTTACAAAAAGAAGAGAAAATCCCTGAAAGAAGCAGTGAAACATCCTCATGGCAGCAAATGGACAAAAAAAGAATCACAGGGCAGTTATCAGATGCCAAAATCAAAGAAACATTACAAAACCAAAAATCAAACATTTACAAAAAAGCATGGGGCTTTTACAAGTATTACAGAGACCTGTTCAACAAAGCAGGATTTGATGCAGGCGACATTGCAGATTATATTGGAAAAAAACTTCTCTGGAAACTGAAAACTTTTGACGCAAAACAGGTTAAAAAAAAGGTTTCCTTTCAACAAAAAATTGACTTAACCTGCAGTGTCCAAATAACACTTCTTGCAAAAGACATGCTAAGGCTTGCCAGAAGAAAAGCAGAAAAGGAAACACTTTCACTTGACAAATCAATCAACTCAAAATGGTCAGGAAAAACATCATTAACCCATAAAGACCTACTTTTAAAAGAAATAACAGAACAAGATCCTGAAAAAGCAATTTCAATGATTGAAAAAGTTTCAAAAAAATCAGGTCTTAGCCTTCGAGAAAAAACAGTAGTCTATACAATTTTTACACGCTTTACACAAGAACAAACAGCCAAAATGCTCAATATATCCCCTAGCTATGTTAGTCTTGTCCTAAAATCTGCCAGGCAAAAAATGTCAAAAGCAGGATTTGGTCCTAAATAAAAACCCGGGCAACCCCTCCCAAAACCCTTAAATACTTCCTTCTGCCTTTTTATCACTGAGGTTCTAAAATGGTTAACAGCAAAGGACAGGAATCTGCTCCGTTTGAATTGCTTATTTCAGTAATTATAATGGGTTTTGTTATTTTTGTCGGATTGATTGCAATGAATCAACTGAATGAACAAAAATGCATTAATGAAACAAAAGCAAAGCTTGAAGAAATGAAAACCAAAATTGAAACAGTTGTTACTGAAAGAAGTCCTCAGCAGATAATCTTTCTTTTAAATACTTGTTATAATCCTAAAGATGAAAAAGTAAAAATAATGGATTATGGAGAACCAGCATTTTGTGCAGAATACTGTGGTGCAACCAAAAATCTCTGTACTCTTTTGCAATATTATTACAGCGGAGTAAATGATACCGGAGGTAGGTCTGAAAGGCTTTGTCTTGACATAAGTCCGGATGCGGATTTTCCAACAAGCGGGGGAAATTGTCCAAAAAAAGACGATTACGAGCTTATTGATTTCAGGGACGAAATTATACAAGGTTCGTATCTTTTGCTTAACAAGACAGGGGTTACAAGCACATTTCCAACAATATGCGCTTATCTAAAAACAGGCTGATATTTGCATAATAAAATTTGATTAAATATTTTGGTTGTGCAGGGATTTGATTAAAGATTGTGCAGGGATTTGATTAAAGATAGTGCAGGGATTTGATTAAACATGATGGGATTTACTTTAAGCAAACTCAATTTACTTATTCTTGTAACTGTTATGTTTGCAATAATTTCCTTTTTCCTGTTTGCTCTTGCTGGGATCATTGTAGGAAACCTTGCCCAGCTTATGGTTAAAGATTATAGTGAATCTGTTTTTGGACTTGTTGGCGGAGGTGATGACAAGCTCTGTCACACTACTACTGTAACAATTCCTGAATCTCTTAAATATTTTGGCGGTATGACTCCAACTCAATACTTTTACTATGTAATGAACATAAAGCGTTTACCTGTGGAATATACTGAAGGAAAACTAAGTACCCTGATTTTTCAGATTGCAAGCAGAAAAGAGCCTGATAAAATAATTGCTACAAGTAGCATTGACATAAATGCTCAAATCATTTTTTACGACTGGGAAACAGACCCTGTAGACCGCGTGGCTGAAAAAGAATCACTAACTCTTGACCCAATGTCAATAGGAATTGCTCCAAAAAACAGCATGATTTTAATTAAAGAAGTTTACAACGGAAAAACATACCTTCATGTAATTGCCTGTTCTTCTTCTGCCAGCCAATGTGCTGTAAACAAAGACAGGGCATCCTGCTGGCTTTCAACCTGTGCAGATGTGGGAGAACGGCATGAATCATCCTGTTTTCCAAAGCCTGAAGAATGCGCTTCAAGAATAAATTGTGAGGATGGATGAATTGAAGCCAAAGAATTTACCCGAAATGAATAGTTCAAAAGGTTTTCTTGGTCCAATCGGAGACGACCTTCCTTCTCTAATTCCTCTAATTTTTGCTTTAATGATGTTCTTTTACGTTTTCACTTTTACCTGGAATATTTTTGATCAAAGAAGCAGGGCTTTTGATGATGCAATCGCCGTATTGCGTGTTGGAAACACTCTAAAAGGAGGCAACTATCTTAGAGGGATTGGTATGTTTAATCAAAAATGTGAAGAGGCTCAAAGCATGAGAAATGTAAAATTTATGACCGGATTGCTTCCTCTTTCAACCGGCCCAGGGCATATATTTAAAGGGCTTGATATTGAAACCCTTGAGGAGGATTTTTTTAATATCGAAGGAGAAAAATTTATCTGCAGTAATGTTGATCTTGAAGAAGAAAAGCCAGGGATTGAAAGCTCAAATCTTTTCATAAGGTCTTTTCCTATTGCTCTTGAATTTACCAATACTGACACTGGCTTGTTTTATATAAGACCAATGCTTTTGGTGGTGGTAACATGGCGATAAAACAAACTAGGCCTGTGGCATTAAAGTCAGTTAGGCCTGTGGCATTAAAGCAGCACTTACTGATGCGCTTTACTTTCTTTTAATAGTTTCAATAATAAGCACAATGCTGTTCTTTTATGCTTCAAACTATGGGTTAACACTCCAGGAAAGGGTGTCAAATCAGTACCGGAAAGAATATGCCACCGGTGCGCTTGAAACAATTCTATATACAAGTACTCCAAGAGTTGCAGGGCAATCTCTTGAAGAAACATCAGAAGTGGATTATTTGCTTGCGGCTGTTAAAGAAGACTTTGCAGAAAATGGAAAAATTGAAGAAACTGCCGAAGTGCTTAAACAAAATATTAAAGGAATAATGCAGCCTGTTGCTCCTGGTTTTGATTACATGTTTTATTTTTATTTATTTGATGCAAGAAAATTTGCATTTGTAATGCTTTACACAAGAGACGCGCCAACAATTAAAGATGGAATAATCGAACATAGTGATGCAAAAATATACTTTTGTAACCCGGATACACTTAACGATCTTGAAAAGCTTGTGGAAAGAATTGGTTCAAGTGCTCCAAGCAATTCACGGATTCAATTCATTGAAATAAGCGAAAAGGACATTCCTGGTTATCCGCCTGCAGAAGTTAATCTTACAATGTGGATTCCGTCTCCAATTGATTCTGAATTGCTTAAAGAACTCAATTGTGAATTAAACGAAACAATTCCTGCAACCGGCTAAATTTAAACAGGCTATTTTTTTATTTTTTTGCTGCAGCCAGGGCATACAAATGTTTTAACATCTCCAAGTACTTCGGCTTTTTTTGCACATTTTTCACAAAAAGCAGTTCCGCATTCCGGGCAAAAAACAACTTCTTTTGTTTCAGCACCGCATTTTGGGCACTTGTTTGAAGAGTCTGATTTTCCTTCCATTTCTTTAAGTCCTTCCAAACTGAATTCGCCATTGTCAGTTTTTTCAAATTCTCCAAATCCTTCATTTTCTTTTCCTTTCTTGTCGTTTGAAAAAAGGTCTTCAACACTCATTTTTTTAATTTCTTCATCGCTAAGAGTTCCATTTGTTTCTTCAAATATTTCATCCTTTGGTGTTTTTGATTCCGAAAATCCTTTTTCTTCAGTTTGTTCTTTTCTATGGCCGTGCCTGCCGTGTTTTCTTTTTTTTCCGCTTTCTTTTTCAGTTCCTTTACTTTCATCTTTTTTTACTGTTCTTTTTTCTTTTTTTCTTTCAAGTCTTTCAATTGCCTTTTTTCGCTTTTCCTTGTTTTTTAGTTGTGCGTAAATGCTTTCAGAAATGCTGTTATACTCTTTTTTTTCAGGAAGCCTTTTGTGCTTTTCCTTAAATTTTTGAACCTCTTCCATGGCAATCTCTGCCGCAATTTCCTTGCCTGAAGCCCTTTTTTCCACAGGCTTTGGGCTCTTTGAATCCGGGTTGTAAAAAAACCTGTTTTCATCAAGACCTATCATTGCCTCCTCGCTTGGTTCAACGCCTTGCCTGGCAAACCTTTTCAGCCTTCTCGGAATCCTTTTTCCCATAAAACAACACGACCTCAAAAACAATTGTTTAATTAAAAAAATAGGGCTTTGTTGTTTTTAATTGTTTTGAAAAAAAGAAAGAGTGGGATTAAGCCCTTTAACAGGCAAAATAAAGTCATTTAACCCTGCTTTTTTTCCAACAATCAGATGCAATTACTTGCTTTTTATTTTCTTTCTTGCAGTTAAATAGCCAGTCATTGCGATTAAGCCTAAAATAAGCAAGCCTAGTCCACTCAACTGTCCTGTGCCAAGCCCAAAAAACCCTGTTTGCACAATAGGCCTTGCGGTAACAGCTGGTGCTGCAGGTATTGGTACAGGTGCTTTTGGTGCCGGTGTCGGAACCAGTGTTTCCAGTGCCGTCCATTTGCTGTTTTTGGGGAGCATTCCCTAGCCTAAGAACTATTCCAAATTATTAAGCAATTATTAAGTATTGTTAAGTATCATTAAGCATGCTTTTATGGGTTTTCGGAAATGTTACTAAAAATAGTAACCTTTATTAACTATTTGTTACTAAAATTAGTAACGTTTCCGCTGGTTGTTTTTATGGCAATAATTGACGCTTTAAGTGAATGGAATTCGTGGTGGTTTGGGAAAAGCAAGGCTTTGGAAGAGCTGTCCGGAGTCAACAGGCCAGCATACGAAGACATAATTAAAACTGTTGAATTAAGGGAAACAACAGTCATTACCGGCGTAAGGCGGTCTGGCAAAAGCACCATAATGTACCAAATGATAAAACTCTTAATGGAAAAGGGAACAGACCCAAAAACAATTCTGCTGGTCAATTTCGAAGACGAAGCCCTGAACGAAGTGCCATTGGAAGAAATTTATTCCGAATACAAGCAGAAAATAAACCCAGGAAAAAAAGCATTCATTTTCCTGGACGAAGTGCAAAAAAAACAGAAATGGGAATTATGGCTGAGAAAAAAATACGACTTGAAAACCGACACAAAATTTGTGGTTTCAGGCAGTTCGGCAAAACTATTGAAAAAAGAGTATTCGACACTGCTTACCGGAAGGATTGTCTCTTTTGAAGTAATGCCATTAGGTTTCAAAGAATACCTTGAATTCTCAAAAATAAAACTTGACAAAAAAATGCTTGAAAAAGGAATAATTTCGCCAGAAGAAAAACCAAAAATACAAAACGTGCTCGAACAATATTTGAAAGAAGGCGGGTTCCCGGAAATATTCTTCAAGAAGCTGGAACAAAAAAGGCTTGTCTTAGCCAACTATTTTGACGACATAATTTTCAAGGACGTTGCAGACAGGTATGACATTAAAAGCCAAAAGCCAAAAGAACTGGCAAAATACCTTGCGGCAAACATTTCTGGAAAAATATCTCTGCGCAGCCTCAGGCAAGCAACCAGCCTTACATACGGGCAAATAAAAGAATTCTTGTCATACTACCAGGAAGCATTCTTATTCTTCGAAACCAACCACTTTTCGTATTCATTAAAAGAACAAAAGACAAGGCCAAGCAAAATATACTGCATAGACAACGGTCTGAGAAACGCAATAGCATTCAAATTCTCAAAAGATGAAGGAAAACTCGCAGAAAACCTCGTGTTTTTGGAACTCAAAAGAAGAAACGCTGAAACATACTACTGGAAAAACCAAAACGAAACAGACTTCGTAGTGAAAAAACCGGACAACTCGCTTGAAGCAATAAACGTAACCTACACAGACAAAATAAACGAACGGGAAATCAAAGGACTAGAAGAATTCAAAAAACAAAACAAAAAAACCACAAAACTAACCCTGATAACAAAAAACACCGAAAAACAACAAAACGAAATACAATACATTCCCCTCTGGAAATGGCTCATAAAAAAGTGAAAAAAAAGCACGTTGGAAATTCATGTTTTTTTTTGAAAAAAAAAGAGGATTAAAACCATTGCACATTTATTACTTCTTCTTTCTCTTGCCCAAAGCAACGCCCTATTCCTGTAGGGTCTGTTTCAGGCTCTGGCTCTGTGCAAATTCCTTCCATGCAGGCTGCTGTTGCACCGCACTGTGTTCCGTTTTCCTGGTTGCCGTAACTGCAGTGGCCTGTTTCAGCAACACAGTATTCTGTAGTGCATGGGTTGCTGTCGTCACAGTCAATGCTTTCACAAAGGTTTCTTGTTCCCTCGTCCCCTGTTCCAAGGTTGTTTTCGGAACTGGTTGTTTCCCCTGGAGCACATTTGCTTATTGTAATTGTCTTGCTGTTCTGGGTATAAAACTGCTTGTTTGCAAAAACAGTGTAGTCTCCTGCTTGTTCAAAAACGAATACGGCTTTTCCGTCGTCGTCGGTTTTTTCTTCAAAAATTGTTGTGTTTTCACTTCTAATCAAAATTGATGCCTGCCTTGCAGGGTTTCCATAAGTGTTCAAAGTGCTTATTGTAACTTCCTGGCCAGCACACTCGCCTTCAATCTTAAGAGTCAAAGAAGGGCTTCAATCGGCTTCACAGCTTGTGCAGGTTTCATCACTATTGCAGGCTCCGTCACCACAAAATGGCAAAACAGGGCCGCAGTCTGCTTCACAGCTGGTGCTGTCCTCGTCTGTATCACAAATGCCGTCACCGCAAACGCTTCCTGTTCCGCAGTCTCCTGGACATGTTTCACTTGTTTCGTCAAGATTGCATATTGTGTCACCGCACTCAGGTGCGTCCCCTATATAAAGGTCAAGCCTTGTGCTTGTCCCATTTTCAAAAGTATAAGAGGCAACACTTGTGTTGCCACCGCTTAAAAAGAATTCAATTGTGTTTCCGGCATTTGTGCTGTTTGGGTCAGGAACATAAAAAATGCTTGGGTTAAATCCGTAATTTCCATTAATGCTTACAGTACTTGCCCTTTCAACACCGTTGATTTCTGCAGAAATTGGTATGCCATCAGCAGGCGCCTGGTCAACTGTTACAAATCCATAAAACTGGTGCGGTATTCCTGGAACAGCGTATGCTGAACCAAGCATAATTAGTGCGAAAAGAGCTATTGTAAGAAATTTTCCAAAACCCATAAACCCCACTTTATAAAGTTACTAAATGAAAACTTATTTAAATGCTTTTGTTTTCTAAGTGAATGTTTTCTTTTTACCTCTTGGCTGGCAAAATTATTGCTCTAAATGCAATTTATTATAGTGGCATAAATGCCCACTGTTTTCTGAAAAAATAAAAAAATTATTTTCAAAAATCAAAAAATAAAAATAAAAAAATTTGGCGGAAATTACCTTGGTCCGCCGAATGATTGCACGCATTGGAAGTTATCATTCCAAATGCATGTCGTTGCCGGAGCATATAGATCTGTTATGTCCATTTCAACCCAGTAGCCTCTGCCTGCATACATTCTGTCAGTGCAGCCGTGTCTGCTTGCACAGGTGTTTAAACCAAGCCATTCGGTCTGGTGATTTCCGCAATTGATATAACTCCACAAACTACTCCATCTTGGATAGCCTTCCTGTGTGTCAACCAAACTGTTTAGGGAGCAGTAGACCTGGTCTCCGTAGATCTTTTTGTCATGGTAGCCAAATCCTTCTCCGCAAACTGATTCAAAGTCTTCCCAGTCATATTCTTGCCAGTTTGAACCATAGTATCCTACAAGGTTCCATCCTGGCTCAAGATCTCTGCTTGGTGGCGCGCTTGGTCCTGTTTTGAAGAGGCTTCCGCCAATGGTCAGCCATTCTTCCTCCAAGAGCTCCATTACCCAATAGCCCCAACCTGGTTTTATTGTGTTAAGGTTGTTTGCCAGTGGTGGTGAATTTGGAGTGTAAACGCACCAGTCTTCACCGCATATGTTTCCTGACGGGTCATATGTCCAAACTGATTCTACTCCTTTCGTGTCCTTAAAGACTTCCTCTGGCTCATCACTCAACAGCTGGAACGGCACTGAAATCAAATTCCACTTTTTGAATAGTGGAATCTCAAACTTTGTGCCCTCTACCTTGAACTTTTCCTCGTCCACGTCTGCTTCGTTGCTGTTGCCCAATGCGTCAACACAGTAGTATTTAAGATTGTGCTCCGAGTCTTCTGCGAACCTGTTCCTCCCTCGCAGTATTCGTCTGTCCAGTCTACTCCATCCAATTCAACGTTGTAGCAGACTGTCTCGTGCTCAACAGGGTGTGGCTCTGGGTCATCACAATCCATGTTTATTGGAGTCAAGGTTGTTACTTCCCAGCACTCTAACTCATCCGTTTGGCCATTCCAGCACCTAAGAGTTTCTTCCGGATAGAAATAACTCTCCGGCTCTCCAGGCTGGCCTGGATACCACTTGTCTTTTGGCTCGCCAACTGTCTTTTCAGGTGTCGGCGGCGTGTTGTCAACGAAAACGCACTGCCTGTGCACATTCTCTTTGTCTACATTGTCCTTTGCCACTATCTCAATCAGGTGGCATGACTGCTCAGGAATGCTTACTTCGCCTGTTACTGGTTCGAAGTTTCCTGTTCCAATTGCTTGCTGGCATGCGGCTGTGCTTTCACATGGTTCGTCGCTATCCATTAAACTTATCCTGTATTCAAGACTTGCTAATCCTGAAGGGTGTGGCTCTGGATCAAAAGCACTCATTAGTATATTTGTTTCTGAATTTATCCATTCTGAACCGCTTAGTGTGTTTGTTACTCCATTTATTGTTATATCGTCTACGAAAGCGACTTTGTCCATCCAGTTGCCTGAGCCGCCAATGACCAATCTGATTACCTTT
>JAFCCG010000050.1 GCA_017610335.1 Chloroflexota bacterium
CATTGCTCTTCAGAAGAGCAGATGTCACCGTTCCTTTGAGTGCAGGTCTTGATTGAATTCGTGCATCTTTTTGGGGAACCCACACATTTGTCAAGCGTCAAATTGCTTCCATCGTCACAGTCAGCATCTTTTTGGCATTCATCTACAACAATTTCTTCACAATCACTCAAACAGCACTCATCTGAATCAGCTGCAGTAACAAATACCGAGCATTCCTCGCTTTCTTCGCAAATTTCCCCGCCTAATTCACTACACGTCATTAAAGTGTTAACACAATCTTTGGGAGTTCCCTTGCACTCGTCTCTTGTCAAATCATAACCATCATCGCAATCAGAATCTGTTTCACATAAGTCTTTGGCTGGCCCTTCTGTATAAATACAAATTGGCTCAAGCGTAGCAGAATCCAGCCACACCTTTATCTTTTCCTCGCCCTTTTTTCCAGTAACAAGGTAAGATGAAACCAGCTCAGTTTCCCCGCAGTTTTCTTCCAGTTTTTCAGTGTATGCCTGTATTGATTTCTTGTCAAAGAGAGCAAAATTAAAAGAGGCTCCCGGGTATTCTGTCAGGAACTCTTTAACCTCAGGCAGTTCTTTCGCTGCAGTAATTGGATTAGGCCCTTCAGTACAGCCACTAAGCAGTACCAGCAGCAAGGCAAAGATAGCAACTTTCTTGAACATTGAATCAATATAACGTGTTGACCTTTTTATTTCTTTCCATAATGCTTTTTCCTTTTAGAATTTTAATTCCCTTGCGGTTTTTCCATTCCCGCCTAGCACTGTAATTCTAATTCTTTGCCAGCAACATTCCATAACAGAAAGGTATTTAAGCCAAAAATGCTCTTATATTCAAGGTAGAGTTTTATGTCAGAGGAGAAAGATATTGAGCTGTTGAGGAGTAAATTCTTAAAGACTCTTGCCAAGGTATCTGATAGCCTGCGGGACGAAATTGTTGCAGTTATAGATGACGAGCCGTATAACTGGTCAACAGCCAACGTTGAAGTCAAAGGCAAAACAAAGAAAGGGGAACAGATACTAAGACTAATGGATGAAGTTGGTTTGCTGGGTGATTGAAGTGGACGAAAAATATTTGAAAAAGCTTGTGGTTACACGATTGAACGCTATCCCACCAGATGTGAGTTTCTCGATAGGAAAGTATGGAGACTTTACAAGAAACCAGCTTATTGAAGAAGTTGAAAAGGGCACCGAAGTAGGAAAAGCCGCAACAGAAATGGAACTCAGCTTTTTGAAAAAGCTGCCAAAGTTTGCAAAGATGGTTGAATGACAAGACTACTTATTACAAGGCCAAAACACGACAAGGGAACACACTATCTGCATGAATGGTCCAAGGAAGTAATAAAGTCTGCTGAAGACCATGGCTGGACAGTTGACAAATCAGATGGCCAAAAAGCAACAAAAGCAAAAGTGCAAAGCAGACTTGAAAAGAACCCGCCTGATTTTGTGTTCTTCAACGGCCATGGAAGCGAAAGCGAAATGTACGGCCACAACCTCGAAACCATTCTGGACGAATCTTCAAGCCATCTGCTGAAAGGAACAATAACATTTGCCAGAGCCTGCAACTGCGTTGTCAAGCTGGGAAAATCTGCGGTTGGCAAAGAATGTAAGTCATTTATTGGCTATGTGGGCGAGTTCTGGTTCCCCAGGATAAACAAATTTGAATCAAGCCCTTTGGAAGATGTCGCAGCCAAGCCGGTTCTCGAGGTATCAAACCAAATTCCCCTATCAATAATAAAAAACCATACAACTTCAGAAGCTGTTGATTCATCAAGAGCACTGGCACTCAAGCACATTTCAAAGCTTATCTTATCCAGGGAACCATACGACAGGGCAGCGCTAAAGGCCCTAAGCCAGAACGATGACTCTTTGGATTATGAAGGCGACGGCAAGGCAAAAATCTCTTAAATGGCAACAGGAATTAAAGAGCGGATAATTCAACCCCTAAAGGAGAATTCTTTGGAGAGATTTTTATTAGCCTGCTGGAAAAGGCGGATGGAAAGGAATAAAAGTATCAGTATAGTTAGATAAAGTCCTGCAAATTGCTGCCTAAACCCCTCAAAAAGCAGGATGTTTTTACGGTCAAAAAACAACACGAAAACAGTTATTTAGCTAAATAGTAGCTTATTTTTAGCTTTTAGACGTTAATAAAATAACTATTTTACTGGCCAAAAACAAAATATTTAAAAGGTGTTTGGGACTCTGTTAATTGTATGAGCCATATTGAATGGAAAGAAAGAAAGGAAGAAACATATGCCTATTTTGTGAAAAAGTTCTCTTTCAAGGGCAAGCAGTTTAAAATAAGCAATTACATTGGCAAAAAACCACTTGTTTCAAAAGAAGATTACATGCAAAAAAACATTGAAAAAATAACAGAACAGGAATTTGAAATTAAGAAAAAGCTTTTTCCAAAAGGGCTTGTTTATGGAAACCTTATGGAGAAAACAGAAAGGGAAGCAATTTTTCTGAACAATCTGGTTGAGGCAAAACAAAATTACTCAATCATTGAAAGAGAAATGGTGAAAGAATTTGTTTACAACTCAAACAACATTGAGGGTTCAAAGCTTCCAAAAAAAGAACTTGAAAAAATCTTTGAAAACAGGAAAAGCTCTTACGCAAACAAAAACGAGATTTTGGAAGCGGAAAACTCAATAAAAGCATTCAAATACCTTAAGAATGAGTTTTACTTTTCTCTGCCGCGAATAAAAAAACTCTACAAAACACTTATCAAAGGCCTGGTAATGGACACAGGAGACTTTTACCCAAAAGGGCTCAGAAAAACGGAAATAATTGTAGGAAACGAAGAAACAGTCAAACCAGAAAACATCAAAGAAGAATTAAAGAGCCTTCTTGAATGGCATAAAAAAAACAAGAAAGAGTATACTTTAAAACTGGCTTTTGACTTTCACCTTCGCTTTGAAGCAATCCACCCATTCAGGGACGCAAACGGAAGAACAGGCAGATTAATAATGAACAAAATCCTAATGCAAAACAGTTATCCATTAATGCTTGTTTTCAAGGACAACAAGCAGACTTATTTCAACACAATAAAGAAAGCCCGTGAGGGAAAAAACAGGCAGTATTACCAGTTCATGCTGGAACAGCAGCTAAAATCATACATGCTGGCAAGAAAAATTGCAAGCACATAAAAAAAGATTCCAAGCAAAGATTATTCATGCAACAAAGATATGAAACTCTGAGTAAATGCAATCTGTACGGTGTATTCTTTGGCGAAATATTCATTAGCCTGATGGAAGAAGAAAGCGACGAGCACGGTAAGAAATAGTGCTCAGGCCAAAGGCCGGAAAATTGAAGGCAAGCTATTTTTCATCCGGATTTTTTTCCAGGCTAAACTTTATTTTATAAATGCTTAGAACATTCAGGCAAGCACGGATAAAAGAGATGGCTTGAACCAGGCAATTCACCCATTTATAAATTTTTTCAGGGACTAGATTTCTTATGACAAAGGTAATTGCCCTTGTGAGCGGCGGAATTGACTCAGCTGCAGCAATATCGCTTGCCCTGGAAAAGGGCCTGGAGGTTGTGGCCCTGCATTACAGCACGAGGCCGTTTGCAGATGAGAGGGCGGAGAGGAAAACCGTTGACTTGGTCAGGCATCTGCAGGAAAGGTTTGGGAAAAAGATTAAGCTATTGGTTGTGCCCTTTGGCCCTGTGTTAAAGGCGATTGCGGAGAACTGCAACAGGAAGTTTAACTGCGTTCTCTGCAGGAGAATGATGCTCAGGATCGCGGAAAGGATTGCGTTGGACGAGAAGGCAACCGCCCTGCTGAGCGGTGAGAGTTTGGGCCAGGTTGCCTCGCAGACGCTTACGAATTTGAATGCAGAGGCAGGCTGCATTTCCCTCCCAGTGATAAGGCCCTTGCTTGGCCTTGACAAGCTCGAGATTGAGGCAATTGCCAGGGAATTCAAGACAATGGAGATTAGCACAATGCCAAGCGCCTGCTGCTCAATCCCTGAGAAGCCGGCAACCTCTGCCAAAAGGGCGGTTGTAGAGGAATTGGAGAAGGGCTTTGACGTAAAGGCAGCTGTTGAAAAAGCCTTTGCAGAAAGGGCGGAGGCGAAAGTTCAATGAAGCTCGAGGACTTTGACAAAAAAAGGTGCAATTCCGGGAAAAACTGGCAGTTTAAGCCAAAGCATTTTGCCAGGCTTGATTTGGGGAAAATTACCAGGGCAATTGAGGAAATGGGAGCGGAGATTGAACTGGAAACCGGCTCCCTGCTAATTCTAAGGGTTGGGGGACTGCAGGTTGACGTCAACTCAAGCGGAAAAATAGTTGCAAAGACAGAGGACCTTGAAACTGCGGGAAAAACGTTTTCAAAACTTGTGCAATGTCTTTAAATATTAAAAAAACCTATTTCTTGTAAGAAACTTTTGAAGAAAGTTTCATCAAAAACGATGTGGCAATAGAAAAACCCTATATGCCACAGGAAAAACCCAGTGGGAGGTGAAAGAATGGCGACCAAAACAATTACACGCGTTGACCCAGTGCAGTACGGAAAAATTCTTGCGATAATTATGGCAATTTTCTACGGAATAGCCGGGCTTTTTGTGGGTCTTGGAATGGGAGCAATGTTTGCCCTGGTTCCCGGTGCAGGAGGCGTGGGGGTCGGTGCAGTAGCAGCGATTTTAGGCCTTGTAGGAGGAATATTCGGCGGGCTAATCATGGGATTTATAGCAGGCATAGTGGGTGCATTTGCCTACAATGTGCTTGCAAATGCAGTGGGCGGAATAAAGATCGATTTGGAGTAAAATCCCTTTTCCGCCTTGTTTTTCTTCTTTTAAATAGCTTTAAATATAAGAACGGCCTAGTTCTATCAAAAATTTGGGGGAGGTGAAAAGCAAAAATGGATATTGGAACAGCTATAAGCAAGCCGTTTAGCAACATCAAAAACTTGGTGATTGGTATAATCCTAATGTTAATTCCATTAGTGAACATTCTAACCATCCCAGGCTACTTGCTGAGAATTGCAAGGAAGACAATGGCCAAGGACAACTCCTTGCCAGGCTTTGACAACTTTGGCGAACTCGTGGTAGACAGCTTAAAGCTAATAGTGGTTGGAATTGTTTACGCAATAATCGTCGGAATAGTAATGGCAATTCTTATGTTTATTCCGTACGTTGGCCCATTACTTGGTTTCATATGGTATATTGTCGCGGTCTTTATAGTCCTTTCAGCAATGATGACCCTTGCAAAGACAGGAAGCATTGGAGCAGCCTTGGGCATTCCCTCTGTTGCCAAAAGGGCAGCAAACGGAGGCTTCATAGTTTCAGTCATAGTGGGAGCAATCATTTCGGCAATAATCTGCGGAATATTCCTGCTAATCATTGTAGCAATCTTCGCAGCATCACTGTTGCCAGTCATTCTTGCAGGAGCAATTCCGAACACAGCAACGATAATGGGACTGTTTGGCGGCCTTGGCATTGGGTTAATCCTCATGCTAATAATTGAGTACCTCATAGTAGTTTTCTTCTACTCGCTAGTGGCAGAGTCATACCCTGCAGAGGCAGCATAAAGTTTTGAATTTTGGGGCGAAAGGCTTTTTTTTCGCCACCCCCATTTCTATTTTTTTTTATGAAAAGCTTTAAATAGGACAAAGGAATTAATTTAGATGGGTGTTTAGGATAGAGGGAAATATTTTCAGCGAATGGCTTCAAATACTGCTTTTCCAAAAAAAGCCGGCTGACATTGCAGGCACAAACAAAGG
>JAFCCG010000051.1 GCA_017610335.1 Chloroflexota bacterium
AAAAACAAATATTCAACGGAGGAAACTTTTACATTTACGAAAACCTATTTGAAGGAAACAAAGACAAAATAGACCTTGATGAAAAATCAAACTACAAAAACATCTCCTTTTCAAGCGAAGAAATGCAGGCGTTTGAAAAAATGGCAAACCAGGACAATATTGCAAAATTGGAAGAATTGCTTAAAGCAAAAGAGTGAATACTTATGCAAAAACTTGAAACAAAAAACAGGAAAAATAAAAGTTTACAAAAAACCAAGGGATTAGAGGTTAAAAGAAAGGAACACAAGTATTTATTTTGATTTTGTTACAATGAGTGCCGCTTTGTCGCTCTCATCCCTGCCTTAAAAGACAGGGATTTCACGCTCGCAAAGAATTAATTTTTTTGCGCATTTTCAATTACCTTGTTTAATTTTGAATTTGATTTCTCCAATAAAATTTACTTACTAATCAAATTTAAGCTTTTGTATGGCATTAAAAAAAAGAGAAAAACCAAAATTGTTACAATCATCAAATCGTGTGAAGAACAGTAATTTTTTAAAGGAATTCAGCGTTTTAGTTAGTAGGCGGCTTAAACCGTTTAACTGTGAAAGGGTATCTTCAATGCTTGAATCTATTGCTTTTATTCCAGACGGAAACAGGCGTTTTGCAAGAAATGCCGGAATCAATTTTCTTAGTGCATACCAACAGGGAACACAAAAAGCCTGGAATGTAATGCACTGGCTTGAAGATTATCCAAAAGTAAAAAACGGAACTTTTTGGATGCTTTCACTTGAAAACATGCAAAAAAGGAAAGCGGAATTAAGTCTTTTGTTTAAAATTTTTGACAAAGAACTTGACAGAGTTAAAACCTCCGGATACTTTGAAGAAAAACAAATAAGACTTCGTTTTTTTGGAAGGCTTGACCTTTTGCCAAAAAAACTTTTTGAAAAAATTAGAAAAGCAGAAGAAACAACCAGAGAATTTAAGGCAAGCACAATTAACCTTGCATTAGGATACAGCGGCCGGGCAGAAATTGTTGACGCAGCAAAAAAGCTTGCTTTAGAAGTTCAGGAAAACAAAATTGACTTTGCAGATATTGATGAAAAAACTTTTGAAAAATATTTATACTCTGATTTAAAAAAGCCGGATTTGGTAATAAGAACAAGCGGAGAACAAAGAACCTCAGGATTTTTACCATTCCAAACAGGCTACAGTGAACTCTATTTTTGCAAACACTGCTGGCCTGAATTCAGCAAACAGGATTTGGAAGAAGCAATAAACGATTTTGATTTAAGAAAAAGAAATTTTGGCAAATAAAGCTTTTTTTAGTGACTTTTATGAAATGGAAAAAAATTGTAATAATAGCCGTTATTTGTTATCTTGCAATTTCTCTGCCAGTATATCTTTTTAACCAGCAGGCAGTAAAAGAATGCGAGTTTGCCTGTGCAAAAGAAGAGTATAATGTAGTGATAAGTGCAAATGTTTCAGTCGAAAAAATTGAATGCAAATGCTTTGACTCATTTACCAGAAAAGAAAAAGACATTGTAATAAGTCAAAAAGGCTAATTCGAGGTTTTTTAAGAGTATTTAGTAAATAAATTAATACAGTAACTGAAAAAAAAAGCCCCGTAGTGTAGAGGCCAAGCATATCGCGTTCTGGGCGCGGTGACGAGAGTTCGAATCTCTCCGGGGCTAAATTAAATAAAAGTAAAAATGGGTTTGGAGAAAAAAAATGCCTAAAAAAGAAAAATGGGTTAATAGCAAAGAAATTACAAAAGCTTTTCACAAAAAAAAGAAAATCTTCATAATAACTGCGGTAATAATTGCATTACTTGCAATGATTACAGTGCTTTACACATTAAGTCCTGAAAGTGGTTCAAATCAGGAAACAATAGTAGTAAAAGTGATTGATACAATATACGACCAACTAAATCCATTCAGAACATCTTCTCCAAAAAACGAATTTGCAACAGAATACGATTTTGAACTATCAGTTCCAGACCTTGAATACTTTAGAGATGCATCTGCTGATAGTCTTGAAGCAGGATATAGGACAGAGTTTGCTTCAAATGACCGAAAAGTAAAGATGAAACATGAAGGCGAATCATATAATGTGCAAATGGAATTGCTTGGAGATGGAGCAGCCCATTATAGGGGAAACAAAAAATCCTTCAAAATAAAGGCAGACAGCGAAGACCTTTTTGAAAACAAAAAAAGAATAAATTTTATCCTGCCACTTGAACGAGACTATATCGGATTGCTTTTCTCAGGGTATTTGGCAAACAAGGCAGGCTTGTTTACTCCAGAATATGAAGTTGCTTTGGTAAGATTTAACGGAGAAGCAATAGGACTGTATATTGTAAGCGAAAATTGGGACAATTACTTTCTTGAAAAAAACCAAATGCCAAGAACAGTAATATTGAAAAGGTCTGAAAACTGGCTACAGGACCATATACGTGATGACTCATTGCAGGGTGTAGTTTTTGACGGAGGGCATATTACTCCATTTGACCTCGAAATAAGCAATTTTGACGAAATAGATTCTGAATTTGAAAATGAAATAGTATACAAAATAAAACAAATGCTTGAAGCAATTGAATCAAACGACCAAAGCCTGTTTGAAAACATTTTTGACATTGAACAGGTTACAAAAATAGAAGCATATGCTGCAATTCTTGGACAAGGACATGATTTTATGGGCGACAATACAAGATTTTTTTATGATACAACAACAGGAAAATTTGGGCTAGTTCCAAGAAACGAAGGAGGTATTGAAATACTTATTAACGAGGAATTTCAAGGAACAGAACGAAATATAAGCACTTTAGGAGACCAGCCGGAATTAACATCAAGATACATTCTTAGAAATCCAGTGCTTAGAAATAAAAGAAATGAATTAATATGGGAACTTTTACAAGACAAAGAAGAAATATACGGTTACTTTGAAGAATTAGAGGAAAAATATCTGCCGTTGTTTTTGACGGATGTAACAGACAGTGTAAGAAGTAGCAAAACAACTTATTATGTCAGATTAAACAAAAGTAATCTTAAAAAAAATCTGGAAGTTTTAGAAAAGCAATTCAATTACAGCAAAGCCTACATTAACATAATAGAAACAGAAAACACAACAAAAATAGAAATAATTCCAGACAGTACAAGTGCAATAAAATTCAACAAATTTAATTTAATACTAAACCAAAACACAAAAGCAACAGCAACAGCATTTGACGAAAAAGGAAACAAAATAGCCGAAGAAATAATTGAAATCAAAAACAACACAATGCAATTACAAGAAATTGTAAACAAAAATATTCTACAAGCAGACCTGGATGAAGAAATGCAACCAAAAGTTACGACATTTAAATACACGATTGAATTTCTAAACAATGTAGCAGAAATGAACAGCATAGAAATAAACAGTGTGGAAATTGAAGCACAAAACGCAATAACTGGAAAAATTATATCAGAAGATGATATTTATACAGCCATAGCAAAATACACAGAAGGTGAAATTTAATGAATTTAAAAAAAACTACTAAAAAAATTTTCAAAAAAAGAAAAAAAGAATTAATAATTGCAATTATAATATTATTCTTGACAGCAATTCCAGTACTTTATATAACAGGTGGAGAATCAGGCACCCCTGAAGAAAGCATTATTGTAAAAGCAATTGATACAATAGCTGATAATTTAAATCCTGCCAGAACAAATGCACCAAAAAACGAATTTGTAACAGAATACAGTTTTGAGCTTTCAAAAGAGGCAATTGAATTTTTGGAAAAAACAGCAAACAAAAGCATTGAAGCAGGATATAGACAAGATTTTGAAACAAACTCTATTGAAACAGTAATGAAACAAGGTGAAAAATTATACAATGTAAAAATAGGACTTGCAGGAGAAGGGCTAAGCCATTACTACCGTGACAAAAAATCATTTCAAATAGAAACAATAGAACCAGTCTTCGGGAAAAAAAACCTCAGCTTTTTTATACCAATAGAAAGAGTGTATCTTGGATTGCTTTACTCAGAATATCTTGCAACAAATCTTGGACTGCCAAGTCCCGAACACGAAATAGCATTGATAAGATTTAACGAAATTCCACAAGGACTTTATTTGGTAGAAGAAAACTGGAACCAAACCTTTCTTGAAAGAATTAATGAACCAAACCTTTCAATTATAAAGCGTTCAGAAAACTGGATAAAGAACCACCCTAAAGCAAATGGAAACGAAGCAGACATTGTAGGGGGAGTAACAAATCCTACAAGTCACTTTGCATCCTTTGACCTTGAAATAAGCAATTTTGAAAAAGTGAACGGCGAATTTGAAAAAGAAACAATGTATAAAGTAAAAAAAATGCTCGAAACAATTGAAATAAACGACCAAAACAAGTTTGAAAATATTTTTGACATGGAACAAACTGCAAAAGTAGAAGCTTACAGAGCAATACTCGGACAAAGCCATGATTTTATCGGAAACAACACCTGGCTGTTCTATGACAATGCAAAAGAAAAATTTTGGCTTGTGCCAAGAAGCGAAGGAGGAATAAATGTTATTGAAGAAAAACTAGGCGGAATAGAATGGCATTTAAGCAGTTGGAGAAAAGAACCAGAACCTGTGTTAAGATATATACTTAGAAATAATGGGATCAGAAACAAAAGGAACGAAATACTATGGGAACTTTTACAAAACAAAGACCAGTTAATAAGCCAATACGAAGAGCTTGAACAAAAGTATTCACAATTATTCCAATTGGATAAAACCGACAAACTAAGAAGCAGCAAAACAGCTTATTATATCAAACGAAACAAAGACAACCTTTTGAAAAATTTTGAAATTCTGGAAAAACAATTTGAATACAGCAAAGCCTACATTAACATAATACAAAAAGGAAATACAATAAATGTTGAAATAATTCCGGACAGCACAACCGCAATAAAGGCAAACAATTTTGCAATAAAACTTAACCCAGGACAAAACACAACAGCAGTGGTTCAAAATATGCAACAGAACACAATGCAAACAATTCCAATAACAGAAAATATGATAGAAATTAGTCAAATCGCAAACCAAAATATTTTGCAAGCTGATTTGGGCAATGAAATGCAAGCAATAGTAACAACATTCAAATACCAAATCATATTTCAAGACAATATTGACATAAACAGTGTTGAAATTGAAATGAAAAATGCAATAACCGAAAAAGTTATACCAAAAGACGATATTTATATTGCAATAGCAAAAGGAAGCAATGATTATTCTGAACTACAAAGCTTAACAAAAGAAGAATTTTTAGAAAATCACCCTGAACTAATCTTTAAAGAAGAAAACGACACACTGCACTTGATTGAAGGAACATACGAAATAAAAGAAAACACAATAATTCCAAAAGAACTTAAAATTATAATTGATGCAGGAACAAAAATAAAAATTGCTCCAGAAAAATCAATTGTTTCATATTCAGACATTGACATTCAAGGCACAAAAGAAAATCCTGTTGAAATTTCAAGACTTGAGCCAGAACAAGCATTTGGAGTATTTGGAATAATTGGAAACGGAACAGACAGCAAAACAACAATAAATCATTTGCAAATAGCAGGCGGAAACGAACACTTCATCAACGGAATATTTTTCTCAGGACAACTATCAGTATACCACTCTGATTTAGAACTGGTAGATTCAACAATAAGCAACAGCATTTCAGACGACGGACTAAATGTAAAATATGGCACAGTAATGATAGACAGAACAGAATTCAATGCAAACTACGGAGATCAGGTAGATCTGGACTTCTGCACAGGAACAGTAAAAAACAGCAGGTTTGAAACAAAAAGTGAAAACGCAAACGGCGACGGACTGGACATAAGCGGAAGCACAATACTGGTTAAAAAAAATTTGTTTGAAGGATTCAAAGACAAAGGAATTTCAATCGGAGAAGAA
>JAFCCG010000093.1 GCA_017610335.1 Chloroflexota bacterium
TTCTACAATGAAATCAACTTCTGCTTTTGACTTTGTTCTCCAGTACTTTGGAGAAAAACCGGCCTTAATCAGCTCTGACAAGACATAGTTTTCAAACAGTCTGCCGTCAGGTTCAGAGCCAAAGTTGTCAACTATGCTGTTTCTTAAACCGGTATCCACAAAGTAGAGTTTTGGCTGTTTTGTGATTTCCTTTGTTTTGTTTGTATGGTATGGAGGCACTCTTACCACAAGATAGCTTTTTTCCATTGCATCAAGATACCTTTTGACTGTTTGAAAAGAGACATTCATCTGTTTTGAAATACTTTCATAAGAAAGAGCTGTTCCAGTATTGACAGCTACCAATATCATTAATGGAAAAAGTTCCGGCAATGTCTTTGAAAATCATTGTGCTATAAAGGTCTTTGAGAATGATTTTTTTTGTTTCAACATCCTGAGTTAAAACCACTTTAGGATAGCCTCCAAAAATCAAGTGTTCCCAAACAGCCCTTTTTAGGATAGCGGGCGTTAAGCTTTTTTGCTTTCTTGCGGCCAAAAATTCATTAAGTGAAAAGGGATAAAGTTTGAGAATGGAAACCCTTCCAACAAGAAATGACAAAATATCCTTGCTTAAAATCATTTCAGACGAAGCTGTTATCCAAGCCTTTTTTCCAGTATCGGCCAAATACTTTAATTTTGTTCCAGCCCCCTTGCAATACTGCACTTCATCCAAAACACTAACATCAAAACCCTCAATATACTGCTTTTCAAACTTTTTTATATCTTCCTCAAAAAGACCCCTGGCATCGGGATCATCAAACAAGACATAAGAAGAATTCATACGCTTTGTTTGTTCTCTGAGAAAAGTAGTTTTGCCAGCCTGCCTTGCTCCAACCAAAGCAATGATATTATAGGCACTTGCAACCTTTCCAAACCTTTTCTCAATATCCCTTTCTACAAACATGAAAAAAATATTGCACAAAACAATTTAAAAACCTTACTAAAATTAAACTAGAGTTAAGGAATAGTATGACTAAAATTGAAGTACGGTTTAATTTTGGTAAAAAAGGTTTTGCACTTCCCAAATTCCCGCCCGTTCCCAATTTGCTTGGCCCAGCTCTGTAGAAACCCTTTATAAAGGCGAAATTCGGATGCCTTAAATTGGTTTTTAATTACAAAATAGCATCAAGGCAGTTATAAACAAAATAGGATTTCTACACAGCAGTTTGGCCTGAAAGAATAAAAAAGGAGAAAGGATCTTATAGAAAACAAATAAAACAAGAGACTTTGCTTAAGGGTTTTTTGGTTCTTTCATTTCTCCTTTTTGTTTTTGTAATTATAACCGGTTTGGCGTTTTTAGCCACCTGTCCTGTGTCAAATCCTAGAAATATGGCATATTGTGCTACTATTGTAGATTATAATAAGTGCATTAATGCAAATCCACCTGAAAAATCTGGATGATGCACTCCAATGCAAGTAAATGACCTGCCTGCTACTGCTCCTGGCAATTTTAATTGCTGTGAAGCCGTTTTAAAAGAAATAGGTGTATTCAATTGGGAACAATATATTCCTTTAATTTGGTGGCATTGCAGTATTAGCATCAATTATTCAATTGCTTAAATTTGAAAGCAAAAAGAAAAAGCTTCCAAAACCCTAAAATAGAAACTGTACAATCTGCCCGTTCTTTCCCATTCGTTCTTATTGGGCAAATGGCGAGAATGTGGGAAATTGTTTTTTTATTTTTTTATTTTTGTTTTTTTATTGGAAACGTGAAGATTTTTGCTTTGCCTGTTTTTGGGTCAATGGCTTCAATTCTGTGAAATTTGTCCAGTACTGTCTTGCCTGTTTTTAGGTAGCCAAGTTTTTCAAAAAAACCAGGAAATCCTATTTTGGCGGTTTCACGCCTAAGGTTTTCTGCTTCAGTGATTGCAACAAACGAATGAATCCCTTTTTTGTCGGCTCTCACATGTCTTTCGGCTTTTGAAGCTGCTTTCAAGGCAAGTCCTCTTTTCTCGAGTTCTGTTGGAAGATACAGGTGGCTAAGGTCGGCTTCCATAAAGAAAAACGCTGTTCTATCCCTTCTTTCCAGTCCATGTTTTGGTTCAAGTCTGTAAACCTGTATAATCGGCGTATGTTGTATTTCGTCTTCCATTGAAAGAGTTTTTGCATACCCTGTCCTCAGTATTACTGTCTCTGAACCAACTTTGTAAACACCAACCAGTTTTCTTCCAGTTCTGCTCAAGTCTAATTCAATTCTTTTGCTTCCGTCATAGAAAGCCATTTTGCCTTTTTTTAAAGCGGCTTGCCTTTCCATTACTGGTGCAATTGTAAGCGGTTCTGCCAATGGTTTTTTTCCCTGTGCGGCTCTCTTCGCCGGCCTTTTTTCTCTTTTAATTTCCCACTTTGTTTTCCTGCCTCGAAATTTTGGTTTTCTTACTGTTTTTCCCAAAGCCATAGTAAATTCATGCTTTCAAGGTATTTAATTTTTACCGTTGCCGCCATTTCCTTCCATCGCACTTACCAGGCAATGCAAGCTTTTTAAGCTCTTCTACTATTTGTGCTGTTAGGACTTGAACTTTAAGAATAACGCAGGGGACGAGATTCGAACTCGCGTTCCTGTGAAGGAACACGCTTTCCAAGCGTGCGCTTTTAACCACTCAGCCACCCCTGCAAGATGTTGATTTGGCAAGAATTAACTGCCCTTGCCATAAAGAAAAAAATGGCTGAAAATCCTTTTAAAGAATGGCTTATTTGAGCAGGTCTGCTGTTCCTGCCCCGATATTTGCAAACACGCCTACAAAAATCACCAGTTTCAGTATGCCGAAAGGGTTTGTTATTTCATAGCCTATTACTCCAAAAATCCAAAGCATTAAGGCAGCGCTGGCGTATGAAACAAGCAGCAGTGAAAAAAGCCTTAGTGGAATGAATGAAAGAATTTTTTGCTCTTTTACAAGCTGGTATTTTGTGTGGTAAATAAGCAAAATGTCAAACAAAATGGTTATGAGCACAATTGCAATCAATCTTGCAAAGTCAAGCTGTTGTGAAAGAAAAGAATTATGGCTCCAACAATCTGCTGTGCAAGATCGTCCCATGCAAATTTGTCAGGAACAAGCCTTGAAGACATTCTATTAAACAAAGACTTTTGGCTTTTCTTAATTTCTTCAACATCGCTTTGAATTTCTTCAACGTCTTCCTGTATCTCATCAACGTCTTCCTGGATTTCGTCAATGTCTTTGCTTGTTTCCTGAATATCCTCAATTATTCCTCCAAAGTTTTCAGGCGTTTCCTCAACACTTTTTTTTGAAACCATTACAACACAGCCTAATAAGATAAATCGCCAACGACAAACTAACAAGTGTTATGTTAAACGCCTTTGATTTTTAATTAATTTTATATATAAATTTTACGCAATTATCCTTATTCCTTTTTTTTCCGGTATGAGTGTTACGTCTTCGTTTTGCTTCAGTTCATATTGTTTGACTAATTCTTTTGGTATTCTTACTGCAAAGCTTTCGCCCCATTTGCTTATTTTTGCAGTGTATTTTTTCATTTCCCTGTATTTTTTGGCAACTGAATGCAGTTGTTTCATGTCAACTATTTCTTCACCGCATTTTCCGCATTTGAAGTACGCATACTCAAAGCCTTCAGGCGTAGTGCCTTTTCTTTCAGCCATTTTTCCAACACATTTTGTACAGTTCATAATTATCTCCTCTTTTTTTCAATCGTAACAATTTTAATTACATTTTCAGTTATTTCATCAACACAAATTATGGTAAATTGCTTGAAGCGTTTCTCAAACTTTACTCGGCCCTTGCTATACTTTTTCATTTTTCCTGTTTGCAAGGTGTCTTCAACCAAGTCAGGGTCTACCTTGCGCTGTATTGCTCTAACAAAGGCATGCCTTGTCAGCACGATTTTATACTGTCCTTTTCTCAAGCAACCACTGGATAAAATAAGAAGCAAAAGATATTTAAAGATATCTTATGATATCACGCCAACGACAGGATTTGAACCTGCGTGCCCTCTCGGACTCTCGCTTCCTTGAACTTTGCAATTGCGAAGCAATTGCTTTCTTTTGCAAACTTTTCTTTTCTAAAGAAAAGTTTCTCAAGGCGAGCGCGTTTGACCACTCCGCCACGTTGGCATTTTGATAAATTAACTAGGGGGTGGAAGGTATTTAAATTATGACTAAAGTAGGTTAGTGCTTGCTTCTTCTTCTACCCCTGCCGCCAAGACCTCTTTTTGCATAAAGTTCTTTGGCTGTTTCGGTTATGCTCTTTTCTTTTCCTAATCTACCTGCAGTATTTGGATTCATTCTGCGATGGTCGGGACTGTATTTTATGCCGGTTTTAAGGTCAGTAGCTACCCGGCATATTTCTGGTTTGCCGTGCTCAAAAACATCCCTGGCTCTGACTGGTTCGTGAGTAATTGTATATTTCTTTTTTAAGTTTCTTTGTCTTGGTTTTGGCATAAGGATTAATTATTTGAGAAAAAGGTTATAATGCTTTGCAAAACCGAAAAAATAAGTGTA
>JAFCCG010000052.1 GCA_017610335.1 Chloroflexota bacterium
ATCGGTTGCTCGCCTGCTGGATTCTTTACGTTTGAAGCAGCCAGTCTGTGATTGGCGTGAATTTTATTTTTTTTCCTTTTATTTTTTCTTCCCCTTTGTAGTTGCTGGTTATTACAAGGAGTTTGCTGCATTTGAGTTCTTTGCTTGCTTTGATTAATGCTTTTGTTTCGCGTTCTTTTGTCTTGTATTCGTTGGGGTTCCAGCACACTTGAATGAGCTGCTCTATGCTGTTGCCTTTTTTTACTGCAAAGTCTACTTCTTCATGAAGTGGGTTGCCCCAATAATATGTTTTGGTGTTTGGGTCTGTTGATTCTTTTTTCTTTAATTCTATTGCAACAATGTTTTCCAGTGCCTTTCCAAGATTTGCACTGAATTTGAAGCCTACTGCGTTGGCAAGGCCTACATCAACGCAGTATACTTTTCTTGCAGCTTTTTCCTGTTCTTTTGTTTTAAAAGAGAATTTTTTTACGAAGAAAACAGTGTTTGCTTCTTCAAGGTAGGATGAAAACTTTTCCGCCGTGTTTGTTGTTATTTCAAGGAATTTTTTCACTGAGTTGAAACTAATTTTTCCAGAAATATTTGTCAGGTAAAATCTTGCCAAAGCCCTCAATTTTTCTCTTTTCCTCAACTTGAATCGCTTTTCAATGTCTTTGATTAGTATGTCCTCAAAGTATGTTAGGAGAAGCTGTTTTTTTTCGCTCGACAGCACTACTTCTGGAAATCCGCCAAATTCAAGGTATTTGTTGAACAATTGGTTTAGCTCTGTTTTTTTAGCTACTTTATCCAGCTCACTTTTTATTTCAAGGTTTTCAAATTGCAGGAATTCTTTGAAGCTTAAGGGGAAAACAACAATGTCAAGGTGTCTCCCTGTAAGGACAGTGGCAAGTTCTCCTGAAAGCAATTTTGAACTGGAACCAGAAACAACTATTTTGGCTTTCCCAAGTTCATGCATTGTTCTCACCCACTTCTCCCATTTAGGGACATTGTGCACTTCGTCCAAAAAAACAAATGGCTTTGAGTCGGGTTTCAAGGATTCTAAATAGGTTTCAAAAACCTGCTCAAGTACTTCTGGCTTTAGTTCTGCAAATCGGCTGTCTTCAAAGTTAACCATGAGAATGTTTTTTCTTTTCTCTCCTTTTTCAATCAGCCTTTTTATTGTTTGTCTCATTAGGAAAGACTTTCCAGAACGCCTGACACCGATTATTGCCAGAACAACGTTTGTCTTAAGAAGCTTTAAGCTCTTTTCCAAATGTTTCAAGCGAGGCCTGCCTGTTTCAAGTTCTTTTCGCCAAAAATTCCAGTCATTGAGCACTTCAAGCAATTCAGTTTTATCCAAAAAACCACCACAAAAAATATATATTATAATAAATAAAATAATTGATTTTTGTTGAGTAAACTATTTAAATATATTGCCTGCCTTCTAGCAATTATAAAACCTATAAGCGTTATGGGTTTTCAATGTTTAAAAGCCTATGGCTGTTATAGGATATACAATGGCGTTTTAACGCGTTTTTGGCGGGGTTCTATCTTCTGTATATTTTGTCGTGGTGGTCGTAGTCCCATAATTCAACAATCTTTTCCTTTTCATGAATTTCGTAGACAAGCACAAACGATTTGTAAATGTGAACTCTTCGTTTGTTTTTCATTGTTGCACTTACTGGTTTGAATCTGTATGGGTTCTCAAGAATTTGCTTTACTTTTTTCCAAATCGCTTTGAGCTGTTCCGGGTCTTTTTTGGACAGTTTTGCAAATACTTTGTCCAATTGCTCCTTTCTCTTTAATTCGTAAGCCAACGAAAATCATCTCTTTTCAAGTTGGCTGAAATATCCCTCAATGTCTTTTATCTTTAGGGATTTTTCTTTTTCAATTCTTTTCAGTCTCTTCAAATATTCTGGTTTCAATTCCATTTCCAGTATTTCGTGTTCATATTCTTCAGCCATTTTGTTTAGGGCTTGGCTCTTGTCCTTGAGGTTATACATAGCTTTTACTATATTAACCACTCTATTGGCTTTATTATTCAGTTCTACAATCGCCGTAGGCATATTATCACCACATTAATATAACATTAATACAAGCTTAAAAAGCTTTTGGGGTCTTTCAGCGATAAATACTGTGGTTGTATCCCTTATAGCGGTTACAAGCGTTTAATGTTTGAAAAGCTATACTTGTTGTAAGTTTTTAAACCCTGAAAAAGGGGTTTGGGCTTATTTTCTGTAGGTTTTTAAGATGTAATATCCTGCACTTTGTGAAGGGGAATTGTTGGTTTCCGCTGCCTTCAAAAGAATTTGCTGTACCATCTCTTGTATTGCTTGTGGTTTCCTGCAAAAAGTATTTCTCTGGCTTTTTCTTTTTCCCTGAAGCAGATTCTGTTTTGTCCTGATTCAACTACGAAGATTGGAACGCTTTGTTTTAGGTGCCTTGCTTTTAGAAGGGTTTTGAGTTGCTGTATTTTTTTCCAGATTCTTTTTTGTTTGGTTGAATCCATTTTGGAGTAGTGGCGGTCCCAGCCGTCTGCAAATCCTAGTTCGAACAAGGGAAATCACTTAAAGCCGTATTTTTTCTTAACCTGCTCTTCTGTGAAAACCTTTCGCTTTCCTGCGTCAATTTCGTCAGAAACCTGTTTTGCTTTGCGAAAGGCTAGCTCGTCTTCAAGCTCTTGAAAGTTTTTGAAAACATTGAATTCTTTGCCCAGCTCCAGAATCCCTGACCTTATGACCTCGCTTTTTGTCTTGAATAGCCCGCCTTTAGTGAGTTTTTCAACAACCAGTTCCTGTGCTGGCCCAAGCCTAACCAAAGTTTCGCCCATAAAAAAACACCTATCAATATGATATGCAAAAATAATATAAACATATGTGAAAAGTGAATTCGTCTTTTGTATCCCTTATGGCGGTTACAAGCGTTTAATGTTTAAAAAGCTTTACTGCTTGTAAGTTTTATAATCGCAAAAAAGGCTATTTTGGGCTTATTTTGGGCTATTTTCTTGCCCCGATTTTTAGGAAATTCTTTTAAAGCAGGAGAAACACTAATTGTAAAGAATGTCAGCAAAGCATTTGAAGACAAGAAAACGGTCAAAAGCATCAAAAAGGACCAATAAAAGATGGAGGCCTCCAGATTACAGTCCAAGTGGTCTGGCAAGAATGCTTGCAAAAATGTCTCCGGCAGAAATAGCTAAGTACAATGAGGGCGTGGCAAAACACAGGCTAGCAAAGCTGAATGAGCTTAGGCATTTGCTAAGAGACAAAAAGGTCGGTTCGCTCTTGCTTGACCTTGAAACAAGAGGTGTTGCAAGAAAGTTTGCAAGGCTGCCCTTTGGATGCATAAGCGATTCCTGTGCCGGGCATTTTATGGACTCGCCTATTATTGGTGAGAGGATTGCTTTGGAAAAAATAAAGTCGAACCAAAGGGTGTATGCTAGTGGAGCTGACTTTGAATTGGTACTTGATTTTTCTCCTCAAGCGATAGAGTTCAGGAAAGCTTTAGAGGAATTTGATAAAAGGGTTCCTTTTGGTAAAGTCATGTGGGCTGGTTCTTTTATATATGTCGATGTTCCTGTTAATGCAGGCAAAAAATTTGGGCGAAGGCAGGCAATGGAAATCAGAAAGGCAAACCTTCGCTTCCTTGAAGAGTTTGAGCTGCTAGTTGACCGCTTTGCTAAAAAATATGGTACCAAGGTAAGGCTCTAGATTCATTTTCCGCTTACCCTAATTTTGCGGCTTTTGGACTGAAGCCTGAAACAAGTATCAGAAACAACAGGCGAAATCTTCAGCTTCCTGGGGCAAAACCAGTTGCTTGAAGAAGAAGCCAGCAAAGAAAAAAAAGCAATTGCTGGTCGCATACAGCAGGCGTTAGTGCCTGCTTTTTTTCCTATTTTTTTGGAGTAGCAGGGCGGAAAGCAGCACTATTGCGATAATCACGACGCCGAGCACGAGCACCAGGTCAGCGTTTTTGAATTTCTCGCAGCTTTCCTTTATGCAGACCATGTCTGTTTCGCAGGCTGTTCCCTCGGCAAGGCTGCTGTAAATGCATTCCCCTTTAGCACAATAATCTTTTGTGCAGGGGTTGAAGTCGTTGCATTTTATGCCAGTGCAGTCGTTTTCGGAAACGGGAATAAGGGCAAGAGGTATTTCCATTCCAAGAAAGGAATCCTCAGCAGCTTTTGCCTGGCTTTCATTGTGGATAACACTGTAACCCGCCTTTTTCACGCCATCTACGGCCATTGTCCCCAAAGAAAACATTATCACCGGGTCATTTTCCAGAACCGAGAAATTCGAATCGCTTTTCACAAGCCCTGCATTCAAGGCAATTTCTTTTGGGATTGTTTCAATCAGGGAAACGTTTTCAAGGGTGCTGCCTGAAACATTTTCAAGGCTCAAGGTAAAAATGACCCTGTAAGCCGTTATTCCCTCTGTGGGCCCAAACAGGGCAACGGTCTTCATTTCCCTGCTGAAAAACAGGTCTGCCTGCTCTGCGACCTTTTTCTCAATCTCCCCATCCTGGCCTACTTCGACTATCACAAGGTTTCTCGAAGGTGGCACATAGGCTGTTGCTTGCGTGCTTAGCACAGTTGCTAGTAGCAGGAAGCAGACTGCTGTTGCATATTTTGTGGTTTTTTTCTTGCAACAATTTTTCTCATCCTGTACTTTGGATGTTTCGTTTTGAATAGGAACGGAGACACAAGGAATCTTATTCTTTTTGAAATCCGGGCCAAAACTCAGTCACCTCGCCGTTTCATGCTGTTAGCAGCCATTTCCAGAGCGGAACGTACTTTATTTTTTTTCCCTTTGTTTTTTCTTCCCCTTCCTTGTCGTGGCTAATGATTAGCAAATTGTTGCATTTAAGTTCTTCACTTGCCTTAAGCAGGGCCTTTATTTCGCGTTCTTTTGTGTCAGGGTTGCTTATGTCGTAGCAGACCTGGATTAGCTGTTTGATTTTTGTGCCCTCTTTTACCACAAAGTCAACCTCTTCTTGTTGTCTACTCTTAAAGTAGAATATGTTTGTTTTTTGGTGCTGCAGGGAAAGGTGGTAAAGGTTTATTGCTACAGTGTTTTCCATTATTCTTCCTTTGTCTTCTGAGAACTTGAACCCAAAGTAGTTGATGAAGCCGTTGTCAATGCAGTAGATTTTTCTTGGGTACTGCAGTTGGTCTTTGACCTTGTAGGAAAAGATTGTGAAATCAAAGAAGAGGAATGTTTCCTTCATTAGCCTGAAGTATCGCTCGAGTGTGGGAACACTAACCTTGATGCCCCTGCTTTTTAACAATTTAACAATCTTTGAAAATGAAACAAGCTTTGCGCTGTTTGAGCACAAAAAATAGGCCACATCTTCCAAAACCTCCTTGTTTTTGACTTTGGGTGCGATGTCCCTGTTAATTATATCAAGAAACAGGGTTTCTATTAGCTCTTCGTTTTTTGTTAAAACGGTTTCAGGAAACCCCCCTAATGATAAGTAATCTCTAAGTGCTTTCGCTATTTTTGATTTCCTTTCTTCTGTAAAGGGCTTTTCAAATTCTATATCGTTGAATGCCATGAACTCTCGGAAATTTAAGGGG
>JAFCCG010000053.1 GCA_017610335.1 Chloroflexota bacterium
CTAATGCTTTCCTGCAATTTTGTCTGGCTTCTGCATACAATAACAGAGGGTTGAATTCCCATTGCAAGTAGTCTTTTGATTCCAAGCTGTGCTGCTTTGCTTTTTTGCTCTCCTAAAGAATTTGGCTCAAGGATATAAGTGATATTGATAAAGCTGACATTTTCAGAACCTTCTTCATACTTTAATTCACGCAAGGCCTCTAATGCAAACATATTTTCATAATCTCCAACCGTTCCGCCAATTTCAATAACTATAACATCGGCTTTTGTGTCAACTGCAAGATTTCTTAGTACTAGTTTTATTTCTCCTGTTACATGTGGGATAAATTGCACATCTCTTCCCAAATATTTCCCTTTTCTTTCCTTTTCAATAATCTTTTGGTAAATTTTTCCTGATGTGACAAAATTGTCACCTTGTAAATTTTTGTCCAAGGCTCTTTCATAGGTTCCCAAATCCAAATCGGTTTCACTGCCATCGTCCAGCACAAACACTTCGCCGTGCCTGAAAGGATTCAATGTCCCGGAGTCAACATTCAAATAGGCTTCAAGCTTTATTGGCTCTACTTTCATTTTCCTGTCGTGTAATAGTCTGCATAAACTGCTTGAAATAGTGCCTTTTCCAACTCCACTTATTACAGAGCCTGTTATTACAACATATTTGGTCTTACCTGGCTTGTAGCCTTTTGGCAAAGGTGTATAAAATTCGCCGCTTGAAGTAGAGGCTATTTCACTTAAAATATTCTGACCATCCACTTAATCTCAACCTATGAAAATAGGATGCTGAAGTTTAAAAAGCTTTCTTAAAGAATTGCGAAGCCGCCCTATCAAGTCCAAGTGAAGCCAGCCTATTAAGTCCAAACGAAATAGGCTCCTTGCTCACGTCAGTCATGTCATCGAGCCTAAGCGAAGATGGCACTCAGACCAGCCGGCTGTGGCGGCTATGGGGCATAGAAGATTCGAACTCCTGCCGCAGCGTCCCGAAGGTTGCTGCCTCCTGCTTTATAAAGATATTGGAGGTATAGGTTATTATGGCTACTATAGGTGATTATGTAGGGTATATGAATGAAATTCGGGGCAGGATAGAGGCAATGGATACTGCGCCGAAGAACATAAGGTTCATTAATAATTATTTGGCTGAGTGCAATGCAAAGGGCTATGCCACGCTTACGCAGATTACTTTTTTGGCTGCTGTCTACAGGCTTTTGCATTTTTCAAAGAAGAGCTTTAAAGAGCTTTCAAAGGACGACATGATTGCTTTTTCCAATCATTTGAAGAGCACTACCTATACGGTTGTTGCGCGCAACTCTGTTAGGCAGGGCAAGTATTCGCCTGTTACTGTGGAGCATACTTTTAGGAGACTAAAAACCTTTTTTGGCTGGCTTAATAATGGAGAGTTTCCTAAATCAATCAGCTGGTTTAAGCAGTCTAAAAAACTGAGGAATGCAAAGCTGCCCCAGGACATGTTTTCCCCTAGCGAGATTGTTAAACTGATTGAGGCTGCTGACCACCTAAGGGACAAGGCGATTGTTGCTGTCCTTTATGAGAGTGCTTGCAGGGCCGGCGGGTTTTTGGGAATCAGGCTAAAGGACGTCTGCTTTGACAAGTACGGTGCCTACATAATGGTTACTGGCAAGACTGGCTGTAGGAGAATAAGGTTGATTGAGTCGGTTCCTTTTTTGCAGCGAAAAATGCAGGCAAGATTATTACAAAACTGGAAACAGGTCGGAAGAAAGTCAAGTAAATTGCAGGAACTGTGGTATTGCAATAAGAAAAGGCAAGCCAATCCGCAAGCTCGGAAGGCAAAAACACGACTATTACTATTTCTGCTCAAAAGAATGCCTAAAAGAATTCAAAGAAAAAACCAGAACCCTTGCAAGGAAACGAAGGGAAAGACACAAACAAAGGATTGAAGAACAAAAGAAAAGACTCGACAAAAAATACGGTTCAAATTAGAGCAGTTTTGGTTTGTAGTATATTGAGTATACTTTTCCGTCTTTTGTGACTAAAAATTCTTCTGAATTATATTGGTTGAATTCTGCAGGAATCCATTCACCTTCAGTGCAATTATAATTAAAACCTTCTTGCTCGCAACTGTCGTCTTGCCAACATTCTTCACAAGTCATGTTTTTCATTACGTAAACTACTGACCCCTCTTTCTTAATTGTCCCGTCTTCGGGTAGATATTCAGTCCAATTCGTTACGTTACTACAAGCATGTCCTCCCTCTGGATCGCCGCTACAAGTCCAAAAGCATATTGCGCCATTATGACACTCTTCATCAGGAAAAGTATAAGCAAAACGTAAGCCCCAACTAGTCAGAACTCTTATTGTATATCCTTCAGGATTACTTTCAACCTTGTAGTAGCTGACACTATGGTCTTTTGCTTCCTCAAGAAGTTTAACAGCATCTTCTTCAGAAAATACTTCTTTTCCCGAATCCAAAAGGAGGGTGTTTTCGGTTGGAGAATATTGAAATGGAAATAATACTGCTAAAATCATTGGCAAAAAAGTAATGGATAAGAAAACAATTACTAAAAAATAAATTGTAATTTCTTTTTTTGTTTTTTCCTTCAACCAAGCCAGGAAACAGGCCAGAATGTAAAGATATGCTAGTTGAAGGATTGCGAATAAGAAAAATATTGATTGCATGAAAAAAACATTAGAAGGGTTAGCTATTGTAATTGAGAACCAAACAAAAAGCACGGGATTCAAAAACAATATGACAGTCAACAATGGCAAAACAGCTACACTAGGCTCAAAGAATGGGCTCGGTGTTAGAAAGACTGTTGGCAAAACCAAAATCTCAAGCAAAATCAAAACACAAAAGGCAACCAATTTGCTCTTGTTTGGGACAAAAAATGAAAAACGCCCGGTACTAAACCTTTTATGCCATTCCGAAAGTTTTGGACTAATAATTTTCTTAATACGGGCATTATAAATAAAAACAAGAATGCAAGAAAGAAGGTAATAGTAAACAAAATCAAAAAGAAAGACAAACGGTGTTAGAAATTCATTTTTTAAAAAAGAGTTTAAAGTAAAAAATGGGTTAAGGAAAAAAATAATTGAAACAACACACAAATAACAACCTTCAAAAAAAGAGGCTATTACAACTCCTAAAATATAGCTAGAAAGAGCCAAAGCAAAAAACAAAAGAAACTTAGCCCAAGAAGGCCTCAAAAAATCCTTCCAATCAAACTTTCCCATTCAGTTATAGTAAACGCAAACTTGATTAATAAGTTTAACTATAGCTTTTCGGCAGAAAAAATTTAACCGACTCGCAGGCAATAAGCTCACTCTCTTTTTCTTTTTTTTTGGTTAAGCCATGAATTTTTCTGTGTTTTGCGATTTTTTAGAGTGTTTTTTTTATGGTTCCGCCTGCTTTTTTTATTTCCTTTGTTTTCTTTTCGATTCCTTCTTTCAATTTGTTGTATTTGTCCCATGTCAGCAGCCAGATGAGTGCGATGGAGTCGATTGCGTCTGCTAGTGTGTGGATGCTAATTTTTTCGAGGTCCTCTTTGTATTTCTCGTCTTTCAAAATCTTTGTTTTTTTGTATTCTTTTTTGCTCATTTCTGGGATGAATTCTGTGGAGACGAGGTAGGAGACGAAGCAGACTGCTTTGATATAGTCGTAGGTTTTTTTGTTGTTTTTGCCTAATGCTTCTTTGATGCGGAGCTTGCCTTTTGATTTTTTCAGTTTCCATTTTCTGTTACTTAGCTTTTCTACTACCTTGTATAAAAAGGATTCTTTAAACAGCTTTTTTTTCTTTTCGTCTTTGATAAGTTCGGGTGCGCCGGCGATGTCGTAATCGAAGACTTTTCTCTTCTTGTCGAATTCGTAGAATTTTTTTATTTCTTTGTCCCAGTGTTTTTCCATGTCTGGGTGGATTGTGTTGTGTGGAACATGCATGTTTTGATAGTTTAGTCCGCGAGCGGGAAACCCCTGCCTTTTAAGGCAGGGATGAAAGCGAGCCACAGTCTATTTTTCTTTTTCTTGTATATTATATCTCTAGCGCGGCGTGGCGCTGGCGCGCCACTATAAGAACCGCGCTGGAGGTTTTCAATAATGAAGCGTGATTTGATTAGCGGAGCTCATAGTGTTTATGACTGTGTATATCATTTAGAGTGGTGTCCTAAATATAGGTTTAACGCTTTGGGAAAAGCGTCCAGTAAGGCGGATATGGAGGATATTTTGAAGCAGATTGCGGTAGAGTATGGAATGGTTGTTGATGAACTGGCGGTCATGCCAGACCACATTCATATTGTGGTGAGAACCAAGCCGTCTATGAGTTTGAGCAAAGTAGCGCAGTTGTTGAAAGGCAGAAGTTCTTACGAGTTTTTCAGAACGCATCCAAATATGCGTTTGAGGTATAGGAAAGGTCACTTCTGGGCGCCGAGTAGTTGCTATCTCACAACAGGCTCAGTAGACTTAGACCGAACAAGAACCTATGTAAGAAACCAGTCCGGCATACATCAAGCAACGCTAAACAACTGGTCTAGTTGAAACCCGCGGAAGCCCCGCACTTTAGTGCGGGGAGGTTCACGAGTATAGGGCTTTTCGCTCGGAGTTGAAGGATGGATGGACGGCTGTTGAAGCTGAAAGAGCTTCTTTCATTGCTTGTGCCATATTTTGGCATGAACCATGCGAAGATTTACACAGCCCTATTAGGCGGTGAGGTTAAAACGGCAAAGCACTTGGCCCAGGAATGCAATATTGCGAAAAACAAGGTTTATCAGACGCTAAATGATTTGATTGATTATGGCTTGCTTTGCAGCACGAACACGCATCCTATAAGCTATTATTCAAAAAAGCCAGGAAAGGAAATTGACCGGCTTGTAAACAAGAAAATAAACATGCTGACAATGGTTCCTGGCCAGTTGCAAAAAGTCATTGAAAATGACGAGGTTGAAGGAGAGAAAACGTATTTGGTGAGGATAAAGGGCCTGCAAACCAAGCTGGTTGACCACAAGACCAAGGCAATAATAAAAGACACTTACGAAACCGAGCGGCTAATTAAGAGTTTGAACGGCTTCAAAAAGCAGCTGGAAGAACGCAAACCACAGTGCCAAATTCTGACTTACAGATGAAAAAGCGGCTTTGCACAAATAATGGCAATAAAAAAACAGTTTTTGTGCAGAGCAAAGAGTTTTTGTGCAGGATAATAATCACTTATGGAAGCTTCCTCACAGGCTTTTTGAAAATTAAAACACGGCATGGAGTTTCTGATCTACTATAGCGGTAGGTCCTTAAGACATCCAATTTGTAGTCTTTAATTCCATTCTGCATTAGAAGTGTTTTAATTTCGCCTAGTCTTGAATCTTGAAGATGTAACTCACCAATATCAAGCACTGCTGTTCCACCTGGTTTTAACCACGCAATCACTCTTTCTAATGCGGTTGTTTTCATTTCAATATGAGCAATTGCTCCCTGGAAGGAGTATATTAAGTCGTAGCTTTCTTTGGGTTGGACTTTCTTCACATTCCCAATGATAAGCCGGTCGACATGGTTATATTTTTGTCCTGGTGTTCTTTCAAACACTAAGCCAACGGTTTTAATTCTTGTGCCAAATTTTTTCTTTAATTGCCCTAATGCTATTCCTCCACCGCATCCCAAGTCAAATACCTTAAATGGCCTATCCTCAGTGAAATTGCCAATCCCACTTTTAATTGCATTTAAAATATCAAAACCTGTCTCCCGTTTAAGTTCACGGAGCTTTGTATGAAAGGTTCCCCAACCGCGAGTTCTGTCAGCCTCCCTACTGCGTTCCTCCTTAGATTCTTCACTTCTAGTCCGGTCCCCTGCCCTTTTGCTTTCAGGTCTTGTTATCCTTTGCCAGAAAGCAGGCAGTTTTCCTTTTCTTGTTCGTTTTGCCATAATAATCACTTACCCTTTTTGCACTAATATTCTTTTTGGTTGAGTGAAGTTTTTATGCAAAGGCAGTGAAAAAACGATAGTTTTATTAACACCTACAGCGTTATATAGTGTCTATGCCTTACAGAAGTGGAGTTACAACGATTCAGCTTAGTCCAAAAACAAGGGACAAGTTGAAGGATTTGGGCAAAAAAGGCGAAACATATGAGGAAATAATCCTCAAGCTTATCAAAAAGAGCGGCAAATAGGCTGATTGGGAACGAGAAGATTCGAACTCCTGTCAGGTGCCCCCGAAGCACCAATGCTACCAAGCTACACCACGTCCCCCAATAGCCTTAAATATTAGAATGCACATAATAATATTAAAATATAAGCTGGGGAACAGTAACCTATTTTCCTTCGTATCCCGAACGCTGAATCCTACCAGACTAGACTAACGCCCCTTTGTATAAAAGAAATTAACAATAATAATCATTTAAATATGAGTTAATGCCTTGGATTTATTGGTGAGCGAAATTTTGCAAAGGGCTGGCATAAAACAGCACTTTTTATGCTTTTTGATGCATAGGTTATGCATAGATGATGCATTATGAGGACTACTTTGGAGTTTGAGGGAACGCCTGAGCTTATCCTGAAAAAGGCGGTTGAGCTTGGTTTGGCCAAAAGCAAGACAGATGCTTTGAGAATGGGGGTTTTTGCCTTGAACAGAGAATTTCATCTGGTTAAGGATATTGAAAAAGAGCTTGTTTCAAGAAAAATTTTGAAAGAAAAAAAGGCAATGGACGAAAAAGAGGAAAGCTATTTAAGCGAGGAAGAGGCCCTATCAAAGTATGGGTGACATTGCTTGGAATTGAATCCCTGGAAACTCGCTTTTAAAAGAGGCTGGGACACACACTTCAAAAAATTTGACAGGGCAACCCAGCAAAGAATTTTGAAAAAATTTGAGCAAATGAAGCAATCTTTGCAGGCGCGTGGTCTGAAGGCTTCAAAGGCAGTTGTGGAAGAAGCTGGTCAGTACAGAATCGCTTTTTACCAAAACGAAGAGCAACGCAAAAAAGAGATACACTTTGTTGGAAATCACAAGCAATACGAGAAATGGTACAAGTCGCAAAACATTCTGTAGGTTCAGGGCCCTTAATTCTGCCCGATTAGTTTTACTGAAATCGCTTAATTTAAATATGAGTTAATGCCTTATTTTCCTGTTATGAATTTGATTGAAGAGGCTCTTTTGAGGGCAAAGGAAACAATGATGTTTTGCTCAACTCCTAATGGAACTTTTGCATCTGGCGGAAAAGACGGGTATAACAGTGTTTTTGCCAGGGATTCAATGATTGGCTTGCTTGGAACAAGTTGTTATGATGAAGAAGAGGAATTTAAATCACAGTTTGCCATAACCCTGAATACACTTGCAAAGCACCAAAGCAAGCACGGCCAGATTCCAAACTGTGTTGACCTGTTCAGCAAAAGGCCAAAGCAGGTTACGTTTGCAACAATGGACAGCACTTTATGGTATCTTTGGGGCCTGCAATTTTATAAAAAAAATTACAAGGATGCAAAACTTTTTTCAAGGCACAAAAAGAACGTGAAAAGAGCTTTTGAATGGCTTGGCTGTCAGGATGCAGGCGAAGACTTTTTACCAGAACAACTGCCAACAAGTGATTGGCAGGATGCATTTCCGCACAAATACGGACACACAATCAATTCAATTGCGCTTTATTTTACTGCATTAAAGCTTTATGGAAAAAAAAGAGAACTAAAAAATGTACTCAAGGTTTCTTCAGGGCAAACACCTCCCAAAATTCAAATGTTCAATCGCCATTTAGGATACTTTTATCCATGGGTATGGAAGAACCATGATGGTGATATAGAACAGGAAACATGGTTTGATGCTTTGGGAAACTCGCTTGCGATTTGCGGAGGCTTTGCAAACAAAAATCAGGCAAAAAGAATCATTGATTTTGTTGAAAAAAAACAAATTAACAGACCTTATCCAATAAGAACTATTTATCCGCCAATAAAAAAAGGAGATAAGGAATGGCATAGTTATTTTTCAAAATGTCTTGCAAAAACACCGCATCATTATCTAAACGGTGGGATATGGCCATTCATTGGTGGTTTTTATGTTGCAGCTCTTGTGAAAGTTCGCGAATTTGAAAAAGCTGAAGAAAACCTTTTGCTTTTGGCAAAGGCAAACGAGCTTGGTGCAAAATACAACTGGGAATTCAATGAATGGATTAATCCGCTGACAAAAAAGGCGTCAGGAAGCAGTTATCATGCATGGAGCGCAGGCGCATTTCTTTTTGCGGTCAAGGCTCTTGAACAGAAACAGTTGCCTGTTCTCGGCTAGAATTTTTCAAGTCAAGCTTTTTTTCAATCAGGTCATTTATGTCCTTTGAGGTTTTAATGTAATCAAAGTTTTTTACAGCGTGCTTTCTTGCATTCTCGCCCATCTTTTTCATCAAATCATCTTCGGTAAGCATCCTGTACAAATATTTTGCAAGATCGTCAACATCTGCCCTATATGCAAGAGTTTTTGGCTTGTCAAATTTCACAATATGTTTTTCATTAAACCCCATCCACTTATAAGCCCATTCCTCTTCAAGCTTTATTTCCTCTCCAACCTTTGCAAGAAATCCTGTTTCGTTGTGGATAATTGTGTCCTTCATTCCCATTGCATCAATTGAAAGAACAGGCTTTCCACATGCCATTGCCTCAACCTGAATCATTCCAAAGCCCTCAATTCTGCTTGGGGCTGCATAAACATCACATGCATTAATTAAATAGCACATAAATTCTCTTGACAGTGCTCCGTCATTCCAATATATTTCCATTTTGGAAAGTCTCCGTTAATTTTTCCAAGTGCTTGCAGAACTTCCTGAAATCCTTTGCTTGTAGTGTCTCCGCCTGATGTCAAAATCATTTTCTCATCAGGTTCTACGCCAAGCATTTCTCTGATTTTGACAATGCGTGGATCACTTTTTGGAATAGGCCTCATTTGATTAATGTCAATTCCAATAGGCATTGGATAAATGTTTTTATTTTTCAATCCGTCCCTGTAATACATTTTCTTAACCCAGTTGCTTGTGGTAAGCATTAATGGCAGTGAATCAAGTAACCCATAGTAGTTTGCAACCCAGCCGTCTGCATTAAGCCATGGCACTGATTGAATTCCATATTCAAGCGGGTGTTCAATAATTCGTGGAGCGTCAGCCCAGTAGCCAATTCCAATCGCAACATCTGGCTTGAAAGTTTTGTAAAGCAGTTCTTTTTCTACAACAGCTCCTCTGTCGCACGGTACAGTCTCTTGACCGTTTTTAAGTAGTCCCCTGTAAAGCATTTCGCCTTGAATGCTTATGCCGTCAAGTTCCGGTGGATATGGATAGAGTATCACTGATTTCATATTGCTTCACTTTGAAACTCTCGAGCGCGCGTGTACTGCACTCTTCGAAGCTTCCATTACTAAATTGATACTCTAAACTGATTAATAAGTGTTTCGATTGCGCGATTTGCGCGCTCAATCGCGTGTTCACGTCTGCATCGCGCTCGTTCGCGACACAGTGGAAGCCGTCGCGTGCTTTGTTGTAACAAAAGAAAAAAACTTTCTTCGCGCGCAGTTCATTGTCCTTCATCATCGCACGCACTGCGCGATGCACTTCCTTATGCCTGTTGTGTCCATATTCGCCGTTCGCTCCGTGCGTGAACACCAAATCGAATTCATTGCCGAGCTTTAGTTGCTTCATCATCGCACGCACGCGTTCTTTCACTTCATCAAGCGACTTGAGTTTTTGTTCAGGGTGTTCGTCTTCCAAATCAGAAATTGCACACTTTGCTCCAAGTTTTTTGCAGACTTTTCTAAATTTTGGCGCCCTGTCTTCGTCATCCTTACGGCAAAGACTTAAAATGCTCCAATTCCATTTGGGGTGCATCAAAATAGTGCCCCCACACCATATTGTTTCGTCATCAGGGTGTGCTACTATAACAAGTGCCTTTACCATGCTAAAAATGATGTGTGCAAAAAGTTAAATACCTATTAAGTCCTATTAGGTTGAAGCATATGGCTGAAAAAAGACAAGTTTTTTCTGTAGGGGACCTTTGCATTGATGTCCGGCAGGAAATTAAAAATCCTGTTGAATTTGGCAGAGAATATTCGCTAAAAGACCTTGAATTTAGTATTGGTGGAAATGCAGCTAATTTTGCCGTAATTGGTTCAAAATTAGGCTTTAAGCCAAAACTCCTTAGTGCTATTGGAAAAGATTTTGCAACTCCTTTTTTGAAGAAAGAACTTGCAAAAGCAAAAGTTTCATCAAGTCTGATTAAAAGCAGGCTACCAAATGCATTCAGCATAATTTCTATAAACAAAAGGGGTGAAAGGGCAATCCAATCAGTCAAGAACTGCGAGAATGACATTACAAGCAATAAAGTTGCCAAAATGCTTTTGTCTTCCCTCAAACCCGGTGATATTGTTTTCTTCGGAGGTTTCTACCATTTGCAAAACATGAGATCTGGCTTCAAAGAGCTTTTGCAAAAGATAAAGAAAAAGAAAGCAATTGTCTGTTTTGACACCTGCTTTGACACGCGCGGAAAGTGGGATATCTCAAGCTTTCTTTCATTTATTGATTTTCTTTTTGTTAACGACCTAGAGTTAAAGCACATTGCAAAAGGAAGTACAATGAAGAAGCGCGTTGCTTTTCTCTTCAAGAATGGTTCACGGGTTGTTGCAGTAAAACAGGCAAACAAGGGTGCAACTCTTTTTGTGAAAGGTTTTCCGTCAGGGCATTTTGAGTCGTATGCCGGCAAAGTCATTGACACAACAGGCGCAGGCGATGCATTCAACGCAGGTTTTGTTTTTGGCTTGATGAACTCATGGTCGCTTGATAGCTGCATGCGTTCAGGAAACTTTGTTGCTGCAAAAAAAATTCAAGTGCATGGTCTTGCAGCACCGAAGGCAAGTGCAGTCAATCACTTCCTTGCAATCCACAACAAGCCGACGCTGATTATTGTTCCTGATTATAATGAATTAAGCAGGCTTGCGGCGCAGCGTGTCATAAATTTGCTGAAGCGAAAGCCAACCGCTTCCATTGCCTTGCCGACAGGTGAAACGCCAAAGCAGATGTACAGGCTTCTTGTTTCAGCATACAAAAAAGGCAAGGTTGACTTTGGCAAGGCAAGTTTTTTTGCATTGGACGAATATGCTGGCTTGCGGAAGCAGAACAAAAACAGTTTTTCTTATTTTTTGATGAATAATTTTCTTTCCAAAGTTAATGTAAAGAAGCAGAACATTCATTTGCTTGACGGGTCTGCAAAGAATCTGAAGAAAGAGGCGGCAAAGCACGAGGCAGCCATTGAAAGAAAGAGAATTGACCTCTGCATTTTGGGCATTGGGAGAAACGGCCATGTTGCATTCAATGAACCGGGGTCCTGTTCTTATGGACTAACAAGGGCGGTAAAGCTTAAGCAGCAGACAAGAAAGGTGAATGGCAAGAGTTTTTCTGAAAATATTGCTCCGCCTAAAGCAATTACTATAGGCTTGAAGACTACCAGGGCCAATAGTGCAAAGATTCTTTTGCTTGCATCTGGAAAGGCCAAGAGAAATGCTGTATTAAATACTTTGAAAAGCAAGGATTTTATGAGGTGGCCTGCTGTTGCATTGAAGCCGCATAAGAATTTTATGGTGGTTGCTGATCGGGCTGCAGGAAAAAAGAGTTGATTGATTTGTCTGCTAAAAGAAGTAAAAGGCTTTCCCCTGCAAAGAAACATACAAGGGCTTTTATTAAACAAAGAATTGCTTTTTACTCAAATGGATTTCGTGAGTCAAAAAATCAGCTCTGTAATGTCTTGGAAGAAAAAAAGGCAGCAAAATCAAAATCTGAGAGAAGGAAGCTGAGCAAGGCAGAAGCTGAACGCCTTGAGTTTTTGAACTATATTGAAAAACAGGCACGTGAGCAAGCAGACCAGTATCAGAAGAAGTGGATGGAATGGAAAAATAAAAAGAAAGAGTTTTTCCCGGTGTAGAAAAATAAGACAGACTGCTGCCATTTGCTTTCTTTAAATAGTTTTCCCAGTACATTTTTTTTATGTTTTATTTAATTGGAATTGGTTTAAAGCCAGGGCATTTGACTTCTGAGGCAAAAGAAGCAATTGCCAAATGCAGTCATGTGTTTTTGGATACTTATACTTCTGCATATGCTGAGGGCAATATTGAAGAGCTTAAGGAAATTTTTGGCGGAGAAATAATTGCTTTAAATCGAAAAGCTATTGAAGAAGGTTTTTCTCCTGTGCTAAAGGATGCAAAAGCAAGCGGTGAGGATATTGCATTGCTTGTTTTTGGCAATGTTTTGAGTGCTACAACACATATCCAACTTTTGCTTGATGCTAAAAAGCTCGGGATTAAGGCAATGGTTTTGCCCGGAATTTCAATTTTTGATTTTGTTGGTTCAACTGGTTTGGATCAGTATCGTTTTGGCCGTGCTTGTACTATTGTTGCTCCTAAAGAAAATTATGCTCCTGAATCTTTTTATGATATAATTGAGTCAAATTTTAATGCAAGAATGCATACTTTTTGCCTTTTGGATATTGATGCTGAAAAAAATTATAAGATGACTGTTGCAGAAGCTTTGTCAATTCTTGCAAAGATTGAGAAAAAGCAAGGAAAGGATATTTTGAAAAAGGCAACGTTGATTGGATTGTATGCTTTGGGTAGTGCTAAACAAATGGTTATGTCAGGTGATTTAGAAAAAATGCAGAGAAGCAGTTTTGCTTTATTTCCGCAGTCGCTTGTAATTGCTGTTTCATTAACTGCTAAAGAAAAAGAGGCTTTGAGTGATTTGAATGGCTGAATCTGTTGCCGAAAGGGCTGTAAGATATAGGAAGCTTACTGAGGCTGCCTTGCTTAAGGTTTCTGTAAAAGCAATTAAGGGAACGAGGGATTTTGCAAGAGCGAAAGATTTTGTTTCAATGGCTGAAAATTATTTGAGTGACGGCAGGCATTTTGAAGAAAAAGGCGAAATTGCTTTGGCTTTAGCGGCTTATTCTTATGCCCATGCATGGCTTGATGCAGGTATTAGAGCTGGCTTTTTAGACGGAAAGAATGACGATAAGTTGTTTACTTTGCCATGATTACAGTCTGTATTTTCCTTCAGCGCAAGTTTTATTAACCAAAAAAGGCTATTATTATCTGGGTTAATTATGAGCATGTATGACGGAAAACACAAATCAAGTCTTAAATTTAATTTTAAGTTTGACTGGAATAAAGTCAAGTATCCTATTCTTGGAATTTTTGCAGTAATTTTTGTTATTGCGATAACTCTTTTGCTTATTTTGCCTGCTTTGGAGCCAAAGGCAATTACTGTAATTCTTGAGCCAAATCCTTTGGATTTGAAGAATGATATGACAAGCTTTCTTATGGTTTCCATTAACAATGTAACAGGTGCAACGGCTGAAAATGTTATTGTTTCTGTTGAAACCGAAGCAAGCGATGCAATTTCAATTTTTCCTGCCACTAGGGAAATTATTACTTTGGGCAAGGGTGAGAACAGAACTCTGAGTCCTTTTGCAATCAGTCCAAATCCGGGGAGTCCTGTTTACAGCGGAACATATTTCCTGACAATTTCGACAGTAATAAACGATCAGGTTTTTTCTGAACAGGTTGCACTTGAATTAAAAGC
>JAFCCG010000018.1 GCA_017610335.1 Chloroflexota bacterium
GAATTTGAAGGCTGGTCTGATGAATTAATAGATTACACAATCAAATGGATAATACAAAGAATGGATGCTGCAAAAAAATCTGCCAAAACATTTATTGACACTATAGACTGGGTTTCTGGTGATAGCCTTGGACTTGTAAGCTTTTCAAGCCTGGCCCAAATTGCAAGCACATTGGAAAAGGAAAATACCGATAACGTGAAAACAGCGCTTGGCAGCCTGATTCCAGGAGGCCAAACAGGGCTTGCAGGATCAATATCACAATCCGCAACAATGCTTGAACTGGCAGATTTGACAGAAGAAACAACAAGGTTTATCATTCTTTTAACAGACGGAAGGGCAAACATCTGCCTTAACGGCACAGCCTGTTCAGAAGACGAAGCAGGCGATGATGCAATTCTGGCAGCAAACCTTGCAAGAGAAAATGCAGACGCAACCATTTACGTTATAGGATTTGCAGACCCATCAATTGGAGATTATGCAGATACATTAAAACAAATCGCAAAAGACGTTGACACAGCATATTGCAATGACGACGAAAAATGCGGCAAGTACTATTTTGCCGCAAACGAAGAAGAGCTTGAAGAAATATACAGCCGCGTGATTGGAGAGATAAGGGAAAGTTTTGGCACAGCAAATATAAAAATTCCAATCAAGGAAGGAATTACCCCCATTAACATTGCAACCACAGGAAAATCAGGAGTCTGGAATGATTTTGAAGGAACATGGGATACAGAAACAGTAGATAACCCAAAATTAGACCTTGAATGGAATGAAGAAGAAAGAACACTTTCTGTAAGAAACAAGTCAATCTACTATGTTAAAGAAAACATTTGGTTTGCAATGCAATTTGAAGCCATTGCGCAATGCAATGGATCATACTGTGACCTTAACTATATTATTTTTCCGGACGAAAGAATGGAAATAGTTGACAGTGACCAGGAGATAACAAAATGGACAAAGGCAATAGGCAATGACAAATACTGCAATGCACAAAATCAGCCATGTGCAGATGCCTATATTAAAATGCCATTCAAATACAAGGACCTTGGACTAAACTTTGTAAGCGGAATAATTGTGGCAGGCGGTGTTTTGCTTGACCTCAATGTTGGAAATAAGGGATACAAAGAAATTGACTTGGTGGCAACACCGTTAAAAATAAACTTTTTAAACGAAGACCGTAGCCCCATTGCAAATGTGAATTGCGACGGAGGAAGCTGCATTTTGAAGGCAAGCAATAAAAACATTGCAAACAGCCCACTCGGCGGAATTGTAACAGTACCAGGAGGCGGAGATGGAGACATAATAATTTCAGGAATAACACTCTGCGACGTGGAGGGATGCACATATAACGCAACAACAGACACTGAAACAACAATTAAAAACATTAAGATTCCAACAGACTCTCCCGGAATAATCATTGCGGAAATAGACAGTGAAAGCGTAAACGAATGCAGCAAAGGAAACCTGGCAAGAATTTACTGCGGGAAACCAGAATTTAAATTTTTTACAATAGATTACTACACATGGGTGAAATAAATGCGTGAAAAAGGAATCTTTTTAACATTCATGGCTTTTTTGCTGGTAGGCACAGTTCTTGCCCTAAACATTTCAGTAAACCAGTCAGAAATAGAGCAAAAGCAAAACCTTGTCAAAGAAATCGCTTTTAGAAACACAAATAACAGGTTCAACAACATAATTCAGCAAATCGCGGTTGTAAAGGAAGGTTATGCAGGCAATGCATACAGCAGGTTCATGCCATTTGAAAAATTCACGACAGGCGATAACTGGATTAGAATAGAACAAACACTGCCAGTAGACGAAACGTTTTTGGAAAAAACCTATGATACATTAAACCTTTTTGCAGTATTTGCAGAAGAAAAAGGCGCTGAAGGAACAGAAATTGCAGTGCATGATGCGCTGCAAAACACAGCATGGGGCGGAAGCGAAAATTATCCCGAAATAAGTTACATTGTTCTTCCACAGTGCCTAAAAATTTCAATTGGAAACGAAGATAGTATTGGGATACCAAAGTTTGAAAGCGGAAGCATTGCAGGCGGAGACCCATGCGACTTTGATGAAACATCCATTGAAAGCCACGAAATTGAAATACATTTTGATGCAGACAATTTTCAATTACTACAATGCGGCGGAGTCTTTAGTCCATGCGGTGAAAATGGATACCCTGAAGAAGAGTATTATACAGAAATAACTCTTGTTCTTGACAACTGCAATTACGGCCCAACTGGCGGATTTGATGAAGAAGGAAAGCAAACTATTTCAGGAAACCTTAATGGCATGTCAGGCAACTACATCGATGCAGTTTTTGCCAGTACACAAAACTTTAAGCTGGAATTTGACAACTATCAAATAAAAATAACCAAAACCAATGATGAAACTGAATTGTTTTACTCAAAAATCATCTTCAAAGAGCCGATTGAAGAAATTGTGCTTGCACCGGGTTCTTTTGATTTTTCCGTAAAAAATCCGAATTTTGAAATATGCAGGGCAACAGAAGAAGAAGGCTGTGATTAGCTGCACAAAAAAGGTTTAGGAACATTTAAATTTTGTAAATGCTTAATAGAATGAAACAGTTAACAGGTTTTTGAAAACATTGCAAGTTGAAAAAAAATGTCCACAAAAAAAAATACAAATAACAAAGAAAACGTATGGAAGGACTATCTTTCATCCATTGAAAAAAAGCCGCAAAAGTCTGCAAAAAAAAGCAGTTCAATTACCCAAAAATTCAAAACATTTTTTGAAAAAATTGGAATAGGAAAGCCGAAAGAAATCAATGGCGAAGAAATAAAAAAACAGGTTGGAATTTCAGCAAAAGAAGCAAAAAAATGGCCAATTGCAACAAGATATGAAAACACGCCTGTAGAGAAAGACATTTATAAAAAACCAAAAATTGTTTTAAAACAAGTTACTAAAAAACCAATTAAGCCAGAAGAAAAAATTGCTGAAAAAAAAAGCTATCCAAGCAAAATGGAAAAATATATTGCAAGAATTGAAAAAAAACAAAACGCTAAAAAAGCAGAAAAAGAACTCGAAAAACGGCTTAAAGGAAAAAGAAGAGCAGGAGAAAAGAAGCGCAGTATTTCAAAAAAGATTTCCTTTATGCCAAAAACAAAAAAGAAAAAGACCACAAAGAAAACAAAGCAAAAAATTATTCAGACAGCAGAAAGAAAAAAAGCAAAAATTGAAAAAACGGCAAAAGAAAAGCTGAAAGAGCCAATAAGCAAAAAAGTGATTGCAGCATTTTTTAAGCCAGAACCAAGCCTTGCCAAAAAATCTATTGAAGAAATAAAAAAGTTTTCATCAAAACAGATAAAAAAAGAAGTAAAAAAGGCAAGGGTTGCCAAAAAGGCAAGAGGATGGTATGGCAACTCATTGAAACACAAAAAAGCAGCGATATCAGGATGGAGGCTTAGAAAAAAAGTAAAACTGCACCAGCTGAAGAATAAAGAAAAAACTACACCACTTACAAACAAAGAAAAAATAGAGAAGAAAAAACTTATTTATGAAGACAAAGAACTCAAGTTAAAAATACGAAATATTGACCAAAAAATCAAATCTTTGAATAAAATTACCAAGATAAAAAACAAGGAAAACAAGACTTTTGAGAAAAAAATTAAAGCCAGTGGAATAAAAATTCCAAAAGCCTATGCAAAAACCATTGAAAAAGAAGATGCTACTCCAACGAAAAAAGAAGACTTGCAACAAATTATTCAGGCAATGAAAAACATTACCAGGGAGATTGCTACGACGGCACCAGACCAAACACATTCAATTACAGACTTTGAAAAAGAAGACGGAACGCCTATTGAAGACCGCATAACGTCCCAGGAAAAACTCATCAAACATCTTGAAATATCATTTTACAAAAGAAAAATTGACTTTAACCAGTTCAGGGAAAAAATGTTTGATTACCAGTCCAAACTCACTGAATTGAAAATCCAGAAACAACTGCGTGACGAAAGACTTGCCAAAATGAGCCCGGAAATGAGAAAGGAAATGGAAGAAAGAAAGGCAGCCAGAAGAAAAGGGCCAGGGCTTGGCATGACCCCAAAAACTGCGAAAGCACTTGAAAAAATTGCAACAAAAACCGAAAAAGAAGATGGAGAAAAAACTGCTTCAATATTTGAAAGAATCGCAGCTAGGATTGGAAACTTTCAAGGAAAAAAGCACGATGCAATAGACAACAAGCCCACAGCAGAAAAAGATGCCGAAAAAACTAAAGAAAAGGAAGCCGCAAAAAAGCCTGAAGAAAAAAAAGACTTAAAGAAGACTGAAGAAAAAGAAACCTTAAAGAAGACTGAAGCCATTTTAGGGAAATTGCCAGTACAGCCTCAGCCAAGTACTCCGCCATATACAGGCAAGACATATCCAGGACAAAACCGAACACAACCAGGACAAACACAACCAGGACAAACACAACCAGGACAAACACAACCAGGACAAGGAAAGGCATATCCACAAACTCCAACAACCACACTACCTGCAGAAAAAGACAAGAAAAAAGAACAGAAAAAAACAGGAACACAGCCCAAATCTATTTATGCAGGACCTGTTTATGCAGGACCAACACAGGGATATCCACAAACTCCAGTATCTGCACCATCAGCCGGAAAAAAAAGAAAAAAAGGAAAAGGTAAAGCAAGAGCGCATCCCAAAACAAGCACACAACAAAAAACACAACCTTACACAGGCAAGCCATATCAAGGGCAAGCACAGCCATATCCTTACCCTCTTGCACCACAAGTAGGAAAAAAAAGAACAAAAGGAAAAGAGAAAAAAGGAACAGTAATTGGAACCGAATCACTGGCAAGACCCCCGACATATGAAAGCAATATTTACCAAAAACCAGTATATCAAAATAAGCCTTTTGAAAGCTCAGAAAAAGGCAGGAAAGGAATGCCAAAGCCTGCTGCTGATTTTTATGACGAAAAGCAGGCAAAGAAAAAAGGAATTTTAGAAAAAATTAAAGAACAGGCTGTTTACAGGCAAGTGCCTGTTGCACCAGAAGTTGAAAAGGCAATAAGGGAAAAGGCTGCCGTTGCAAGTCCGACGATTAGCAAGAAAGAAATTGACAAGATTGAACAAAAAATTGGTGAATTGGTTCAAAAATACCATATTCCAAACAAGACAGTAGCAGCCCATATAGAAACGCTTGACAGTAAGAGACTTTTGAACAATTTTCAAAATCTAATAGACGTTATTGAAACAAAAAGAGAAAGTGCTGCAATAGAACTCATAAGGCCGGCACAAGGATTTGACATAAAATCAGGAATTATTTCAAAGAAAAAAGAGCAAATTGTTGGAAAAGAAAAAGAAATTAGAAGAGCAAAGATTGAAACATCATTTGACAGACTACTTAATCTTGTAAAAATAAAAGGGATAATAAATATAAAAGATGCTGCAAAACAAAGCGGCATGACCAAAAAAGAGGTTCAAGAATGTGCAGAAATTCTTGAAAGAAGCCGTCTGATAAACCTAAGCTATCCTCCAATCGGACCAGTAAAGCTTATTTACCCAGCTTACCTTAAATGGAAAATGAATGAAAAGAAAAAAAAACGTGAAGCAAAAAAGAAAAAAAAGTGATTGTAATGGTTAACGATATTGAACGAAAAGAAGAATTACAAAAAGCAAAAGTTATTGAAACATACGAAATCAAAGCCGAAAACATTGAGCTTGAAGTCAACATACTTGACGATGAAAAGTCGTTTGTAAGGCGTTATTTTCTAAACTTTCCAGAATACGGGCCTGGTACGAGCGCATTATTAAATAATTTGAGAGGGAATATTTTAAGCGACAGTTCAATAGGACTTGCAAAAGACACCAGCAAAAAAAGCATGGATCTTACAAGAAAAAAATTCAGAGAAAAATCAGAAAGGCTTCTTGCAAAAGAACAGGGAATTCCGGAAGAAGCAAAAAATCAGCTGATTGCAATTCTTTTAAACGAAATGCTCGGTCTTGGAAAAATAGAATTTTTGCTTTCAGATCCAAACCTTGAAGAAATTGTTGTAAACACCAGCAAAACACCTATATGGGTTTATCACAAAAAATATGGCTGGCTTCTCACAAACATTAAAATGAAGGACGAGGAAGAAACAGAAAACTACAGCAACATAATTGCAAGAAGAATTGGAAAACAAATAACAATACTAAGCCCGTTGCTTGATGCTCACCTTGTAACAGGTGACAGGGCAAATGCAACATTGACTCCTATTTCAAGCGCCGGCAATACAATTACGATCAGAAAATTTAGAAGAGACCCATGGACTGTTACAGATTTTATAAAAAACAAAACAGCAACAAATGAAGTAATGGCATTGATATGGCTTATAATGGAATACGAAATGAACATGATTGTATCAGGTGGAACAGGTTCTGGAAAAACAAGTTTTCTAAATGTATGCGTTCCGTTTATTCAGCCAAACCACAGAATACTAACCATTGAAGACACAAGAGAACTTATGCTGCCGCCGTTCCTGCACTGGGTCCCCTTAACAACAAGAGAGCCTAATCCGGAAGGAAAAGGCGGAATAACAATGCTTAACCTGCTTGTAAACAGCCTGAGAATGAGGCCTGACAGGATAATTGTCGGAGAGATAAGGCGGCAACAGGAAGCAGAGGTAATGTTTGAGGCAATGCACACAGGTCACAGTGTTTACACAACATTCCACGCAAACACTGCGGAGGAAACCATTAGAAGATTTATCAACCCACCAGTAAACGTTCCGCCATCAATGCTTGAAGCTGTTCACTTAAACGTTGTAATGTTTAGAAACAGAAGATTGGGTGTAAGAAGAATACTGCAGGTAGCTGAATTTATTCCTGAAAGAAGAGGTGATAAAGAAATAGTAAAAGCAAATGTGCTTTACAGATGGAGAGGAAGCGATGACAAAATTGTAAAACATGGAGAAAGTATAAGGCTGTTTGATGAACTTTCATTACACACAGGATTCAGCCGAAATGAAATAAATGAAGAGCTTCAAAAAAAGCAAAAAGTAATTGAATGGATGCTTAAATTTAATGTCCACAACGTAATTGACGTTGGTGGAATTATCGCAAAATATTACAGGAGCCCTGAAGAAATTATAACAATGATTGAAAAGGGAATTCCTTTCAAAAAGAAAGAACCTGAAACAAAAAAAGAAAACGATTAATGGAAATAATTTTATGGGGGGGGAAAGCTATGGCAAAAATGATTCCAATTGCACCAATACCGATTCCGATTCTTAAAGCAATCAGCAGTCCGTTTTTGCGCTTTACAGCAAATATAGGGACGATATTTCCAGCACTCAAATTCCAACTTAAGCAGGCAGAACTTGGAGTCAATGAAAAAGAATATGGCGCAATAATGCTTTTCCTTATCTTGGGTTATACAATTTTCTTTGTAACACTCTTAACTTTGCTTTTAAACAAAATGATGCCGGAAAACGGCGTTTTTTTAGGAATAGGAATTGGCCTTTTTATGGGAGTGATGGTATTTGTTCAGGTTATAATGTATCCAACATTAATTGTAAGGAAAAAGGTCAACAAAATTGAAAAAAATCTTGTATTTGCGCTCCGTGCAATATTAGTACAGCTCAAAAGTGGCGTTGCACTTTTTGACAGTATGACAATGATCGCCAGAGGAGATTATGGAACAATAAGTAAAGAATTTCAAAAAGCAGTGGATGAAATAAATACAGGAACTCCTGAACAGGAAGCTTTGGAAAAAATGAGTGAAAACAATCCAAGCCCTTTCTTAAGAAAATCCTTATGGCAAATTGTAAATGGCATGAATGCAGGAGCAGACATAAGCGATGTTTTAACCGAAACAGTAAAGTCTATGTTAAGGGAGCAAAAAATTGCAATAAACAAATATGGTGCACAACTTAAAGTACTAAGCCTGATGTATATGATGATTGGAGTAATAATGCCTGCTTTAGGTGTTACCCTCCTCATAATACTGTTTACTTTTCCAATGGTTGGAGATGCAATTGCCAAACAACCTGCATTAAACGATTTGGCAACAATATTACAGGACACCATTCCAGGAGAAATATATACTCAGGGTGAATATATAACAGGCCTTGGAGGAAAACAGAATTACTCAGGAGACGAACTTAAAATAGATGTTGAAAAAATTGACGGAAAAAGCGCATTGTTTGTGCTTATGACAGAAGATAATAAAATAATTGAAAGCAAAACTGTTTACGATATTGAATCAAATCTTCGCGATGAATTTATAACAGCAGATGGCAGAACACTTTTTGGAGAAAGCCTAAAGGTAAAATCTATTGGGCCAAATCTTTTTGGACAAAATCAGGTTGAAATAACAAGAATTGAATCAAGCCAGCTTATTTTCTGGGGACTTTTAGGATTGGTTGCGATAATGGAATTTATGTACATTGGTATTATTAAAAGCAGGAGACCAAGTATTATCGGGTGAAAAAAAGATGAGCATATACAAAAGAATTGCAGAATTTGTACCCTTGAATATAACAAAAGCATTTCAACGCGAATTAGGATATGTCGGAATAGGAGTTGGAGGAAAAAAGTTTGTTGGCTTTATTGTAATATTTGGAGTTGGAATGGCGCTTGCAGTTGCAATAAACGCCTGGCTTTTTTTGGACTTTTCACCAATAATTGCATTCATTGCAACATTCGTAGTAATTATAGGAGGAATCTATTTCCTGTTGAGCCAAACAGCTGAAAAAGAAGGAAAATTTGTTGAACAAATTTTACCGGATGTATTTGAACTTATTTCAAGCAGTGTAAAAGCAGGACTTACAACTGAAAGAGCATTGTTTGCAGCAGCAAGACCTGAATTTGGAGTGCTTTCAAAAGAATTGAAAAATGCAAGCAGAGAAATAATGTCCGGAAAAAGAATGGAAAACGCATTAATGGAAATTCCTCTAAGAATTAAAAGCAAAGTGCTTGAAAGAGGCATTTGGCTTTTGGTGCAGGGAATCAAAAGCGGTGGAGAAGTAGCAGGACTTTTGCTTCAACTTGGATCAGACCTTAGGGAAGAAAATGCAATGAAAGAAGAAATTGCTGCAAATGTCAGCATGTATGTAATCCTTATTTTTGCAGCAGCATTAATAGGAGCCCCCCTCCTATTTGGGATAAGCAGTGTTATTGTTGGAATAATGGTGGAACAAACAGGAAACATTAGTATTTCACCACAACAAATGGAGGATTATAGCTCAAGAAGCCAGGTTGGAAGATTTATGGGACTTCCAACAGTAAACATCACCGAATCATTTATTGTTGGCTTTTCATCAATTGCCTTAATAGTAACAGCTGTTTTTGCGTCATTGACAACAGGAGCAATGTCGGCAGGAAGCGAAAAGGACGGGGTCAAATATATTCCAATCATGGTAATTGGAGCCCTCGTTATCTTCTTTGCGGTAAGAATGGTACTAGGCGGATTGCTCAGCGGAATGGCAGGAATGCTTTAAGTCCAACTGCGACAAAAAGCACTAAACTGCCGTCGCTGCAGCAGTTGAACCAATAAAAAATGCTATAAAAGGGCTTAATGGACACAAAATTATGAGGGAGTGCATGGAAAAAAACCAAATTATTGCATTTGCAAAAAAACACTGGGCTGAAATTTCAGTAATCGCTTTAATTATTGCATTTACAGCAATAAAAATTCAAACACTTGAATTAGTCCCAGTAAACAGGGACGAAGCATTATACGGCTGGCAAAGCATTGCAATATACCACAATCCGGAACTGGCTTTTTCACTGGAAATAAATAATGAACACAGCCCTTTTGCTTTAAGGCCTCTCCTTGCATCACCACTAAACGCATTTTTCGAGCCAATAGCAGCTGTCAGGATAATTACATTTTTATTCAGCTTAATTGCACTTATTTTCACATATTTGGCCGGCAAAAAAATATTCTCAAAAGAAGCAGGGCTTGCAGCAATGTTTTTGCTGGCAATTTCGCCCACCTTTTTTTACTATGCGACCAAGGCAATGCCTGATGTTCCAATAGTTGCCCTTGGAACAGTTTTGTTTTACCTGTTGCTGACCATAAACAAACGACGGCTAATGCTGGTGCCCTTTGTAATACTAATAATGTACCTAATAAAAGCATCCTCGCTTATTATCCTGCCTCCGACCATTATTTTCCTGCTTGTAAAATACAGAAAAAAACTAAACCTGAAATATCTTATTGCAATACTAATAATGACTGCAATAATTATTTGGGCAGGGCTTGTCTTTTCACCATATGCAGAATCTTCAAAAACGTTTTTTGGGGTAGGCGCGCCATATGAGATGATTTTTGGCCTTGGGCTTAGAAACTTTTTTTGGGGAACTGCAAGCATTGGAATTTCACTTTTGGCCCTTTTTGGCGCAATAAAGTTAAGGAAAAAGATGACATTAAACACAGGGCTCATACTTTTGTGGATTATTTTTGCCACCCTGCCTTTTTTAATTATAAGAACGCTAAGCAACAGATACTACCTTTTTGCAATTCCGCCCCTTGCAATGATTGCAGGAAAAGGCATTGCAATCATGTTTGAAAACAAAAAAGGAACGCAAAAAATTACAATAGCGCTTGTGGTTGCATTAATTCTTATTATACCGGCAATGATCCTTACACCGACTCTTTGGAACGGGGATTTTACTGAAGAATATAAAAAACAGGAAATTGAACCGGTTGAAGAAATGATAAAAGAAAATATAAACTCCGAAGACAGGCTTATAATTATTTCAACAGAATACACAATGCGCGCAATAAGGCTGAGTGCTGAAAAAGGGCTAAAAAATCCAAGAACCCAAATGGTTGTTTACCCAAGCCAGGAAGAATTTGAAAAAATAATTTCCGACAACAGCAAAAACTATTATGCAATTGTAAGCAACGAAAAACTAAGCGGGGGCACCTGGATTTTCCAATTGACGGACCAAAACTGGCAGAATTACCTTGCAAGCCAGGGCTTTGAAGAAGAATTTTATATTCCAAAGCCAAACCCCGCCCTTCCTGAAAGCTATTGGGTATACAAAAGCAAAAACTAATTCAAAAAAAAGTCCAAAAACTGCCAGGCTTAAAGCCAAGCCTAATTTAAAATAAGAAAAAGAAGAAAAAGAAAATAAAGCGATTTATTCAACCGCTTTATGGTACTTCTATTGACATGCTCTGACAGGTAATTGTTGCTGATTGTTCCAAACCTGCTGGATCTGTGTATTCAAAAAGAAATGTCTCGTTAGCATAGGTGCCTGTGGTGGCTGTAACAGCTGTAATATTAACTGTGTGATTTCCTACACCCAAGTCGGCGCCAGGTGTCCACTCAGCCCCATCAATTGTATAGGCTGATCCTGGAAGAACCATTGCTCCACCTGTTGTGATTGTCAGGGACTGCATTACTCCGCCGCTTGTGTTTGTGAACACAAACTTGTCTAAGCCAGTAATACGGTCAATATTGTTTGAAACAACATTAAGCTTTGTAGGATTGTTGCTGCTGCAAGCCACGTCTCCGGTTGGCGCTGCCACAATGAAGACCAATACTCCGACCACGATTGCAATTACAATCAATGCCCATCCATAAGTCATCAAGTACTCCAATGCTGCTTGTCCTCGTGAGTTCATCTTTTTTTACCTCCTATTGATTTTTTTTAAAACATTCAAAAATTTTATCCCAATTAAATATTCTTTGCTTTGCATTGGGACCGAATTCTTCGTTATATAAGATGTATTCCTAGTTTAAAAAGCTTTCCTTGAGGTTTTGAGCCATTTAAATATATTGCTATTGATTATTTGAATTTTTTATTCAAAGCAAGAAGAACAGGTTTTGGCACAAAACAATCAACTCTTCCATGCATTGAAGCAATTTCCTTTACCATTGTGCTGTTTAAATGAAAATATTTTGGGCTTGTTGCAATAAAAACAGTTTCAAAAGAAGGAGCAAGCTTTCTGTTTACAATGGCCTGCTGAAACTCAACCTCAAAATTTGAGAGCTCTCGCAGGCCCCTTATTATGGCTTCAGCCTTTTGCTTTTTTGTAAAATCAACCAAAAGGCCAGAAAAAGATTTGACTTCAACCCTGTTGAACTGAGCAGTGCATTGCTTGAGCAAGACAACCCTTTGCTTCAACGAAAACAAAGGCTTTTTGCTTGACTTTGTTGTAACAGCTACAACAACTTTATCAAATAATTTAAGCGAACGTTCAATTACATCCAGGTGACCAAAAGTAACAGGGTCAAATGTTCCAGGATAAACAACGATGCGTTTCATTTATTTTACCAAATCCTCGATTAAGAGCAAGACCTGCTTTTTTGTATTTGCAGGAGTTTTGCCATTATCAATAATGTATTGTGAGCTTTTAATCTTTTTCTTTACAGGAAGTTGAGCATTCCAGCGCAGTAAAGCGTCCTTTTTTACAATTCCTTTCACTGCAAGCCTTTCAAGGCACTTTTTTTTGGAAGCCTTTACAAAAATTACCGAATCAAATCGCTTTTCCCAATTTGCTTTGAACAATAATGGAACTTCGACAACCACAAGCTTTTTTCCACACGTCCTGAAAGAAGAAAGTCTTTGCTTTACAGCACGCCAGACAAGAGGGTGTAGTAATTTTTCAAGCTTTCTTCGCTTTGAAGAAGAAGAAAAAGCAATAGATGCAACTTCCTGTCTTTTGGAAGTGCCAAAAATGCGAAAGATTTTTTCTTGTATTCTTTTATCATGATAAAGAGAGGCAACAATCCTATCAGAATCAATCACTGACACATGCATTGAACGCACAAATTTTAGGACAGTTGTTTTTCCTGAACCAATATTTCCCGTGAGAGCAATTACTTTCATAAAAAAATAATGTGAAAACTTAATTTAAATCGCGCGACGTTGATTGAAAACATTTAAATTAAGGTTAAGCGTTAAATATATTAGCTAATTGTTTTATAAGAGGCGATTGATTGAAAATTGTGATGGTAACGAGTTGGCCGCCAAGACACTGCGGAATTGCAACATATAGTCAGGACGTTGTAAGAGCTTTGAGAAAAGAAGGACATGAAGTGCATATTGTTACTTTTACCGATTGTGGGGGTAAAAAAGGAGATGAATTTGTACACCCTGTTTTGAAGGTTAAAAAAAACAGGGAGCTGGTTGATGGTGGATGGGATGATAAACTTTTTGAGACCATTGCAAAAATTGAGCCAGATGTTATTCACATTCAGCACGAGTATGGATTATATCTTTATGATGACGATCACAGTGCAGGTCTTTTGAGGCCTTTTTTTAAATGGAAGGTTGAAACAGAAATTCCAACCGTTGTTACTTATCACAGTGTTTACACTGTACTTGACAGGATTGAGTCAATTTATATGGATGTTGCATTGGAGCTGACTAATGCATGCATTGTTCATGAAGAATACCAGAAGAATAATTTGCCAATTAATATTGGCAGGGTTCCTGATAATGTTTATGTTATCCCGCATGGAGCAAAAGATATTGTTCCATTTATTGGTTCAAAGAAAAAGTTTGGCATTGCCGGAAAAAAGGTTGTTGGGCTTATTGGATGGTGGGAACCGAATAAGGGATTTGAAAGGGTTGTAAAAGTTTGGCCAAAGATTAAGAAAGATCTTGGACCAAAGGCAATGCTTGTTGTTGCAGGAGATGCAAGACCTGGAAGCAGTTCAGGACAGATTTACAAGCCAAAACTTTTACAGGCTATTGAAAAAAGCTCTGCAAGCAAAAGCATTAAGGTTATTACCGGAAGTTTTTCACCAGAGCAGTATGATAAGGTTTTGTCAACATTTGATTTGATGGTTTTGCCTTATAGCAGGGCATCTCAGTCAGGAAATTTAGCACATTCATTTGCTTTGGGAGTTCCATGTGTTGCTACTGCAATGGAAGGACTTAAGGCAGAAATTGAAAATAGCAAGGCTGGAATGACTGTTCCACCAGGTGATGATATTGAACTTGCCAGTGCAATAATGCATATAATGAAACATGAAAGCCTTAGGAAAAGATATGCAAAGAATGCTGCAAAATATGTTACAAAAAAACTTACTTGGGGAATTGTTGCAAGAAAGCACATTGCCCTTTATCAAAAATTAATCAGAGATTTGGCTGAAGAAAGACGGCCAACGAAAAAAGAAAACCCGTTTTAGGGGATGGTTGGGAATTGAGAAAAACAGACTGGATTCATTTCCTCGGCAGCTATCCACCGCGTGAATGTGGAATTGCTACTTTTACACAAGACCTTGTAAATGCAATTGAGGGAAAAAATAACCCTGGAATTGAATGTAAGGTTGCGGCAATGAATGAAAACCTTTACAACACTTACAGTTATCCAAAAAATGTAACTATGCAAATTGACCAGGATGATCAGGAGTCATATTTAATTGCTGCTGAAAAGCTTAATAGAAGCAAAAAAAGCAGAGTTATTTGTCTACAGCATGAATTTGGATTATTTGGCGGAGATTTTGGAGAGTATATTATTCCTTTTTTGGAAGAACTTGAAAAGCCTGTTGTTACAACATTTCACAGTATTTTGCCAGGAGACCCTGATGTTGAAAGGCATCGTAAATATGTCGTGAAAAAGATTTGTCAAAATTCTGACAAAATTGTTTCAATAAGCGGTTATGGCAAAGATATTTTGATGAACAAATATGGAATTCCTGAAAGCAAAATTGCAGTAATACCACATGGAGTTCCGCATATTCCATTTAGAGAAGAGGCAAAAGCAAAAAAAGAACTTGGAATACAGGACAGAAAGGTTTTGTCAACTTTTGGGTTGATGGATAGAAGAAAGGGAATTCATTTTGCAATAAGAGCAATGCCTCGCATAATAGAAGAGAATCCTAATGCATTGTATATGGTAATTGGAGAAACACACCCTGTTGTTAGAAAACACCAAGGTGAAAAATATAGGAATTATTTAAGAAAACTTGTAAAGGATCTTGGCTTAAAGGATCATGTCAAGTTTGAAAACAGGTTCCTTTCTCTTGAAGAGTTGTGCAAATATATACAAGCTACTGACGTATACCTGACTCCATACTATGATCCAAACCAAATAAGTTCCGGTACATTGGCATATGCAGTTGGTTCTGGAACAGCTTGTGTTTCAACTTCTTTCCTTTATGCAAAAGATGTTTTAAGGCATGGTAGAGGTTCGCTTATAAAATTCAAAAGCAGCAGGTGTATGGCAAACGCAACTAACAAAATACTTTCAAACAGGAAATTCAGACTAAAACTTGAAAGAAATGCATTTAATTATACAAGAGGATGGCACTGGCCAGAAATAGGTGCAAGCTATATTGACCTCTTTAATCAGGTTTGTGATGCAAAATAATCAAGAATAATCTTTTGTTTTTGTTCTTTTTTTAGTTGACTTTGCCTGTATTGGTTAGCTTTTTAAAGAAGTTAATGCTTATATCTTCAAAGAATTACAAAATGCGGTGTAGACAAATGGTTGAACCAATTAGAACCAAAACAGGAGTCCCAGGTCTTGATGAAATACTTTATGGGGGCATACCGCAAAATAATCTGGTGGTTATAAGCGGAGATCCTGGTTCTGGAAAAACAGGACTTGTACTTGAATATCTTTACAATGGAGTAATAAAATATAATGAGCCAGGTTTGTATATTTCACTTGAAGAATCAGCGGAAGAAATAATTAACTTTGCAGAACTCTTTGGCTGGGATATTAAGTCACTTATTGAGAAAAAATTGCTTAACATTATTACTGTTGAATTATATGATTTTGACAAGCTTAAGAACACAATTGAGGACGAGGTAAACCGGCTTGGGGCAAAAAGACTTGTAATTGACCCAGGGGTTGTTTTCAGACTTTATTTTGATAGAGAACTTGATGCAAGAAAAAGAATTCTTTCATTGGGAAGAATGCTGAAAAGAATTGGATGCACAGCAATAATAACAAATGAAATAAGTCTTGAAAAATCAAGCAGTCTTTTTGGACTTGAAGAATATGTAGCTGATGGAGTAATTTTATTATACCATACAAAATTGGAAGACAGGTTTATCAGAAGCATTGGAATTTTAAAAATGCGTGGAACAAAAATCAGTGAGAAATTGCACCCTATAAGGATTACAAATACAGGCGTAAAGATTTTGGCAAAACAAGAACTATTTGAGGATGTAAAGTAGATGATTGAAGAAATCAGGATTCCAAAGCTTGTTAAGCAGAAGAAAACACAGGCTGAAGAGATTGACGAGCTGATGTTATATATTGAACAAGGCGGCTCGCTTGGAATGCAAATGGAGAAAAAATTAGAGGATTTGCCTGAAAAATATGTTGTTTTGCTGGTGATAAGTCAAGACAGGTATGACTTGCTTATTGCAAACATTGTCAAAAATTTTACCAAAAAAGGATTTTCAGGAATTTTTGTAACCTTAAACAAAGGCGGAGAAAACCTTATTGAAATGCTGGAAAAAAACAAAGTTGACTGCACAAATCTTTTTGTTGTCGACGCGGTTTCAAAAAATGGATCAATACCAAAAGCCAGCAAAAACATTTCATATGTTGATTCTCCACAAAACCTTACAGAATTAGAAGCACAAATAATTGATTTTGCCAAAAAGATGCAGTCTGAAAAAAGCTTTCTTATAATAGACAGTCTTTCAACATTACTTGTTTACAATGCAGAAAAAACTATTGAAAAGTTTGTACACGGACTTGGAGAAAAAATGAAAGAACTTGGTTTCAAAAGTATTTTTACCATAAGAAGCAAAACCAGACCTGAAATAATGGATGTATTGATACAATTTAGTGACAAAGTAATAAGGTCAGAATCAAACATTAAGCCTTAAACTGTTAAATAGAAGAAAATTAATCCTTGAATAAAACTTTTTTAATCCTTGAGTGAAACTTTTTTTTCAAAAACCTTGCTTAAAAGAGTTTGAATTGCAAGCTTTGAATCTACAACAATGGCGTTGACATTTTTATCTTCAATTTTTGCAGTTGCAATATCACTTTCTGCCTGACGCTGTTTTTCAGCAAGCTCTTTCAATGAAGAAAAAAGCATTGATTCCTTTTCGCTTGCAGGTGAAGAAGCAAGCTGTTTTTCAATTGCCAAAATTTCTGAATCAATTTTGTTTAGTTTCCAAAATAATTCAGAAAAAAAGTCAAAAGAAAGAAGTTCTGAAATTATTGCAAGCTTTTTTTCTTTTTCCTTTGGTTTAAGTTCACTTTTTGTTTCGAGTAAAACTAATCTGAGAGTTTCTGCTCTTGGATCAAGCTTTAATGCCTTTACAGGATTAAGTAAAAGCGTGTTGAGAAAAGAAGCCTGTTTTTCCGGCAGCAAAATTTTACCCGCATTTACAGCTTTGCCAAGTCTGTGAAGTGGTTTTTCAATTTTTGCAAAAATGTCAAGCAAGTCTGTTTTTACACCCTGTTTATTCCGCAAAAGTTCTGCCTTTCGTTCATTCAAAGAAGCAATTTCCTTAAATTCAGGACCTTGTTCTAATTCTTTTAATTCTAATTCAAGCCTGGTTTTTTTCAAAGAAAAATCTTTAAGATTTTTTTCAAGCAGGGTAATGGATTGAACGGCCTTTGCAGATGTTTTTTCTTTTGCTTCAATTGAAACAAGCAGTTCGTTCAATTTTGTGCCTGCAAAAACAACGCTATTTTTATCAAACAAATCTTTAAGTTTGTGAAATGAAATGTTCACCTGCTTTAAGTTTTCTCCAATGCTTTTCATTTCTTCCTTAAAAGAAATTCCTGCATATGCAACATTTTTTCCAAAATGACCTGCTTGATGCATTGCCTGAATTGATTCAAGACAGTAAGTTCTTAATTCTACAGGATTTTCTGTGTTTGGAGGATTCAGTTTTTTAAGCAATGAAAACAATTGCTTTAATGCATTGGTTTTTGCGGTGCTTACAATCCTATCAAGTCTGCCGCTTTTTCCTGAAGATTCAGCAACACCAAGGCTTTCAAGCATGGATTTTGTTTCAAGCAAAAGATGCCTTATTTCGGCAAGAATTTTTGCAGCCTCTTCAAACAAATTTTTTTTTCTTGCAACTGCCTCTTTTTCAAGAAATTCCCTTGTTTTGCCAAGCTCCAGTTCAATTTGTTCAGGTTCTTTCTTTCCAAAAATGTTTCCAAAAATTCCCATTGCAATAAAATAAGGGAATCAAAAGAATTTAAAGCTTTAATAAAAGAGATTTTAGCGGAAATTTGCCCAAGGGAAGCTTAAAAACCCTTTCAAGCAAAAAATCTTATAGTGAAAGCAAATGTTTGATTTTAACAAAATGGTTACAGCACACCTCAAAAAAGAAGGAAGCTGGAGAAAAAGCGTTGGAAGATATTACCCAAGTGAGGTTGGAGGCTGTATGAGAAAGATTTGGTACAGTTACTTTTATCCAACCGAATTGCAACCAGAGCTTTTGAAAATTTTTGAAATGGGAAACATCATACATGATTTTGTTGTAAAGATTTTGGAAAGCGAAAAAAATCAGGAAGTACAATTACTAAAAAGCGAATTTCCATTAAAAATTGAAACACCTGATTTTACAATAAGCGGGCGCGTTGACGACCTGGTGCTTGTGAAAACAAGCGGCAAAACAGTTGTGGTTGAAGTAAAATCAACAAAAAGCATTGACTATGTAAAAGAAGCAAGCGAAGCACATGTCATGCAACTGCAATTGTACATGCATGCAACAGGCATCCACAACGGAGTTGTTCTGTATATTGACAAAGGAAATTTGCAAAGCAAGCAGTTTGAGGTTAACTACAATGAAGAAGAGATAAAGGCAATAATGGAAAGATTCAAACAAATGCATCAGCTGCTCAGCCAAAAGCTTTTGCCAATAGACGAAGCCAAAAGAGAAGAAAAAAAGCAATGGCTTTGCCGCTTCTGCGAGTATTCTGAAAAATGCGAAAAAAATGAGTCATGAACAAAGAGAAGAAAATTAATCAGGGGAGAATGGAGGCGATTTAATGAAAATTCCTGAAAAAGAAAATGAAAAAAAAGGTGGTTTGATGAAAATTCCTGAAATGGTTTGCAAGGCAATAACAGGGCAGAGCCTTCATTTGATTGCGACAGCTTCCAAAGAAGGAAAACCGAACTTGATTTACGTAAAGTTTCTCAAAGTTTACAGCGAAACACAATTGATGGTTGCAAACAACAAATTTTTCAAAACCGAAAAAAACCTGCTTGAAAACCCAAAAATGGCAATAGTTGTTTTAGACAAAGAAACCGGAAAATCATACCAGCTAAAAGGCAGCGTTGAAATTCACAAAAAAGGCAAGGAGTTTGAAGACTGTATTGAGTGGGTTAAGGAAACAAGGGTTAGAGAATCAAAGCCTGAAATGGTTCCAAAAGCCGTTGTTTTACTGAATGTTGAAGAAATATACTGCGGTGCTGAAAGGATAAAAGAAGATTGAACCTATATTTTTTCAGAGAAAAAGTGTCAAAGATAGATTAAAAATGGCTAAAAGGAAAAAGCAAGGCAATCTGCGAAAACAGGTTGAAGAGCGATACTGGGCGGTTGAAACAGCAAAGTTTCGTATAAAAGAACCTAAAGCATTTAGGGAAAACAGAACAAGAACTAAAATAGCAAAAATGCTGTTTGCCCCACTGAATCAATGGAAAAAAAGCCGGGAAAACGCGGTTGCAAAATGGGCTGCTTTGGAAAACTATTTGCTAAGCGGCAAAATGAAGCCTGAAAAACTTTACAAAATGCTCAATTCTACCCAAGAAGCCGTCAAAGAAACATTAGAGCTTGAGGAAAAGTTTCTTAAAAATCGGGCCAGGACAATAGAAAAGCTTACAGACAAAATAGACTGGAATGCACTGCAAAGGATTTATGCAATGGAAGACAAAAAAGCCGAAATAAATGTTGAAAGGCTTTTTTTTGGAGACATAAGAAAACTGGGAACGAAAGGAGTGCTTGAAAAATTTGCAGAACTTGTTACAGTAATGAATGTGGGAAATGATGCAGTGTACAAAAAGCTAAAGCAAAGAATTGCAGGCACCGGTATTGGAATACAAAGGCTTGAAAAACGTGAAAACGCCTACATTACACACGTAACTAAACAATATACATTGGGAAAAATAGATGAATGGAAATTTCTCAGAGAAAACCTGCTTTTGCAGTATACCAGTGCATATCAGTACTTTAACCTTACTCAAGCAAGCGAAAAATTGTATGCAAGGCTTGAAATGTTTGCAAAAGACAAAAAATTAAAAAAACTTTTAGGAGTACTTGGAAGGGAAATGAAAAGAAGAAAGCTAATGTACATGTCTGAAAAGGCAAGAATTGAATTTGAATTTAGAAAAAAAGACAGCAAATTATAAGCCCGGAAAAAAAACGGCAAATTATAGGCTTCGTTAAAAAAAAGAAAAGGAAAATTTCCT
>JAFCCG010000054.1 GCA_017610335.1 Chloroflexota bacterium
TGAATTTAAAAATCCGGAAAAAACATTGCTTGAATGCTATAAAAGAAAGGAAACTGATGAATTCATAAAGCCAGAGAAAAGAAAAGGCTATGACGGATTTGGAAAAAACGACAGCGTGATATTTTTCAACTTTAGAACAGATAGGACAAGACAACTTACACAGGCAATTGTTGAACCAAAATTTAAGGTATGGAAAAGAAAGCCTTTGAAAATTGTATTTGTTGCAATGACCTCTTATTACAAGCCAATGAATGCCGAAGTTGCATTCGAAGACATTTTTCACAAAAATCTTTTAGGGCAGGTGTTAAGCAAAAAGGGAGTAAACCAGTTGAGAATTTCTGAAACTGAAAAATATGCACATGTGACATTTTTCTTCAACGGACAAAATGAAAAACCTGAAAAAGGTGAGAAAAGAATTCTTGTCAATTCTCCAAATGTTGCAACCTATGACTTAAAGCCTGAAATGAGTGCATTTAAAGTTACTAAAAAACTTGTAAACGAAATAAAAAAAGACAAATTTGAATTCATTGTTGTAACCTTGTAGGTCACACAGGAATTTGGAAAGCATGCATAAAGGCAGCTGAAACTGTTGACAAATGCCTTGAAAAAATAGTTAATGCTGGACTTGAAAAAGATTATACTTTGCTTGTTTTTGCAGACCATGGAAATATTGAAGACCAGAGCCCAAAATGGGCTACGTCCCATACAATAAACAAGGTTCCATTTATAATGATTTCAAATGACAAACAACTCAAAGGCTACAAATTGAAGAAAAATAAAGGCCTGCAGGATATTGCCCCAACTGTTCTAAAAATAATGGGTATAAAGAAGCCAAAAGAAATGATTGGCAAAAGCTTGCTTGAATGCTAATAAGTGAACTACCCCTAGCTATTGCAGAGGGATTTCCTGTTTCATTGATAATGCTTGCTTCGGGCTTATGCCATCAGTAGTGGCTTCAACTCCAACAGGCTTGTATTTGGACAGTTCCTGCCCTATCTTACCTTTAGTAAGTATGTTTTGTGCAGCGTTTATATCCCTGTCTATTTCCAGACCACAATAGGGGCATTTGTGCGTTCTCGTTGCCAGTGTTTTCCTGACAATCTCTCCGCATCCGCTGCATTTTTGGCTTGTGTTCTTTGGGTTCACTTTCACTACTTTTCCACCAGCGCTTTCAGCCTTGAAAGAAAGTTTGTTTGTAAAATCGCTCCATGAAACATCTGTTATTGCTCTTGCAAAATAGTGGTTTTTTATCATTCCTTTTACATTCAAATTTTCCGCGTATATTGCCCCATATTTTTCAATAAGTTTTCTGCATAGTTTCCAGCCAAAATCGTTTCTGGTGTTTGTTATTTTTTCATCCGTTCTTGCCAGCTTGACCCTCGCCTTGTTTCTGTTATTACTTCTCTTTTTTGTCTTGCTAAATTGCCTTGCCAACCTTTTCCTCTGGTTGGACAACTGCTTCATTGGCTTTGGATGATCAAAGAACTCGCCATCGCTTGTAGTAATGAAGTGATTTAAGCCCAAGTCTATACCGACTTCTCTATTACCTACTTTTATTCTTTCTTTAGGTACATTACCACAAGAAATTGTGATAAAGTATTTTCCGCTTTTGGCTTTCTTGATTGTTAGTGTTTTTGGTGTTCCTTGTATTGCTCTATGGTATTTTATATTCAGCCAGCCGATTTTTGGAAAATAGGTTTTCTTGCCAATGTTGTTTGGATTGGTTATTTGTGGAAGTGTAAGACTGTTATAAGCCCCGTGTTTCTTGAATCTTGGAAAGCCTTTTTTTCTTTCACGTCTCTTGATTCTTGCAAAAAAGTTTTTGTAGGCTTTGTCTATCCTACCAGCTATATTTTGACTGACTTGTGAGTGCATTTCATTGTTTTCCTTTACTTGCCTATATAAGTCTTTTCTTGACAGGTTAATACCATTATTTTTATAAGCGTCTTTTTTCAAAGCGAGAAGTTTGTTGTATAACAGCCTACCTTTTTCTATTTGCAGGCTTATTTCAGTCACCTGCTTTTTTGTTGGATAAACTCTGTATTTGTAAGATTTCATTTTCCTGGCACTCCACAGAAATTTAAGAATTATTACAACCATACCATTTTTTTCTTTTAAAGGCACTGAAAGAGAGTGGGTTTCCGGTGAAAATTACTTCACAAAGATTTTCACTAAAACCAGATTCATTCTCATCAAACTGCTAAAACAGTTGGTTTTCCAATTCACACGATAAACATAACATCTTTCACACTCTAGCTTTCAGATGGAGACTTTTCGACGATAAAATTAAATAGCACTAAACTGTTAATAGAATGAATGCGTGGACAAATTTCACTTGATTTAATTCTTGCAATAACAATAGGATTTTTCGCAATAGGAGCAGTTATCGCTGTCAATGCACAAATAGAAGAAATGCAAACAGAAGCAAGCATAAGGCAGCAATTGAACGATATAGGAAACGGACTTGCCGCAGTAATCTCAAATTCCGCAGTGCTCAACGATTCTGCAACAGCAGACGTTTCTTTTAACGTGTCAAACCTTCTTGTGCCAGGAGAGGGAAAGCCTCAACCATGTGCAATTACAATAGCTGGAGGGGTAATTAATTTATCATATGAGATATTTGATCTCGCAACAGGAACTTCGGAGACTATAAATGTCACAAAACGCTATGTTGTTCCGCCAGGAATGACTGTGCCTGGAAATGTTGAATGTGGAGGAATGCTTAGCATAACAAAACCGTGATTTGAATGGAAAAAGGACAAATTTTTTCACTGGATTTTCTGATTTCGATGGTTGTGATAACGGCAGCCGTAGCACTCTTGATTCAGACAACAGAATTCAACACCTACAATATGAAAGAAGAAAGAACATACAATGAAATGAGAAATGTTGCAAGAATTGCTTCAAACATGATTATTGCAAGCAATGAAACAACATGTGATGACGGCGCAGGCGGGCATTTTATGAACTGTGTTAATTCAGGTGCTGACTTTACGCCAATCACAGACTTTTTGACAGCCTCAGGATATTTGTATGATATAGACCCACTGAACCCTGTAGGCGAATCTGTTTGGAACACTGAAGATTTTGTTGAAGAGAAAAGAACAACATTTATAGATGATTTTAGCGGAGTTGCCGAAGAACTTACGATAAGAGTGTGGAAAGCATGAGAAAAGGGATAATGTTCACAACAGATGCGATTCTTGCATTGATTGCAGTAATGCTTTTTGTTGCATGGGTTCCATACCAAATAGGGCCACAATCCGGAAACCAGGTGTTTGAAAACCTTTCCGAACAGGCAAGAGACAAGGCAATAACAGAGTTCTATAAAATAAATCCGGACGATCTAATTACTAACGAAACCATAAATCCTGCTTCGGAATTTGGAAAATGTGTTGCGGTTTACTATATTGACCCCAGCGGAAATATTGGGTTTCCGGCACCGGTAGAAAAAAATGTTTTTTGCGAGGAAATATGAACAAAAAAGGGCTTTATTCAGGCAGCATTGCGCTGGCAACAATCGTACTGGTAATTGCCGTTTCGTTTAATATTGTTTCAACAGGGCAAGCAGAAGAAAACATGGGAAAGGCAGATGCCATTATTAACGCAAAATGGGAGGTCCAAAATATGGGACATTTGCTTGAAGCAACAGCAGTTGACGCAATGGTTGACGCAATCTTTGTTGCATGCAGTTATGACGCGGATTTAATAAAAAGCAATTTTGAGAGTTATGTCTTGGAACCCAGTATAATTAGCTTAGGAGAATGCACAGTTTCAAATATAGAGGTTAGTGGCGACGCCGCCAATACCCTAATCAGTTTTGAATTAAAATGCGCCACCAATGCAGCAACAGGTTTGACTACAGAGTACAATAAAATAATTTCGTTTCAAAAAAGCGCGACCATAACACCACTTGGCGCCCAATGCACTGTTAGTATAAACGATGTTATACCAAGACCTTTTGGCTACGAGATTATAATTACCGGATAATAACAGGACACTAAGATTCTGTGCCTGAAACCGTTTTATTAACTTTCCTTTTCTAATTTATTTTATCATGAAAGAAGATTCAAGACAAAGGATTGCAGTAATAAATTATGACAAATGCAATCCAAAAAAATGCGGAAACTGGTATTGTGAAATCATATGCCCTGTTAACCGCACTGGAAAAGAATGCATTTCGCATGAGGAAGAAGAAAAACCCAGCATCAGCGAGGACCTATGCATTGGCTGCCTTATCTGTCAGACAAAATGTCCGTTCGAAGCTATAAGTGTTATAAATCTTTCAATTCAATTGAATAAACCAATTCACCAATACGGACAAAACATGTTCAGATTACATAGGCTTCCATTACCAAAAGAAAAAAGCGTTGTTGGACTTATTGGAAGAAATGGTTTGGGAAAAAGCACTGCCTTGAATATTTTGTCAGGAAAGCTTGTGCCAAATTTGGGAAATTTTGAAGAAAAAGCAAATTGGGAAAAAGTAATAGAACATTTTAGAGGAAAAGAAGCACTGGCATTTTTTGAAAAAATTTCTTTGGGAAAAATAAAGGTGGCAGTAAAGCCTCAAAACATTGATGCATTGCCAAAGGTTTTGAAAGGAAAAAAGGATGTTGAAAGTATTTTAAAAGAAACTGATGAAACAAACTCTTTTGACAAAGTTATTAAAGGTCTTGGAATTGAAGCAATTTTGGGAAATAAAATTGAAACACTTTCAGGCGGAGAACTGCAAAAGGTAGCGGTTGCAGCAACAGCAATGAAAGATGCCGAATTGTTCTTTTTTGATGAACCAACATCCTATCTTGACATAAGCCAAAGAATAAATGTGGCAAAATTCATAAGAGAAATTGCAGAAGAATTTCCAATAATGGTTGTAGAACACGACCTGATAATTTTGGATTATTTAAGCGACTTTGTGCATTTAATGTATGGAAAGCCTGCGTGCTTTGGAATAGTAAGCAGTGTTAAGACAACCAAGGCAGGAATAAACGAGTATATTGAAGGATATTCAAAAGGAGAAAATTACAGATTTAGAAATTATGAAATAGAATTTCCTGACAAGACAAGCATGAAAGAAAAAAAAGAAAATGTTTTAACCAAATGGCCAAAGTTTACAAAAACTTTGGGAAAATTCAAACTCAAAGTGAAGGCAGGAGAACTTAACAGGAATGAAGTCATAGGAATTCTTGGACAAAATGCAACAGGAAAAACAACCTTTGCAAAAATAATTACAGGATTGCTTGAAACAGATAAGGGCAAATTTGACTTAAATTTAAAGATTGCTTACAAACCACAGCAATTAAGCCCTGAAAAAGGAAAAACTGTTGAAGAATTTTTAAGAGAAAAAAGCAACGAATTCGGAACTGAAATTTACAAATCAAATATATTAAAAGCACTTGAATTAGAACAATTGCTTGGAAAAAATCTTGAAACATTGTCAGGAGGAGAATTACAAAGGGTTGCAATTGCAGGATGTCTTTCACAGGAAGCAGACATAATCCTAATGGATGAACCATCAGCACATCTGGATGTAGAGCAGAGGCTTAATGCAACAAAGGCAAT
>JAFCCG010000055.1 GCA_017610335.1 Chloroflexota bacterium
TTTTGGATCACGACCTGTTGCAAAAGCGTTTATTGCAGTGTCTTCAATAATGTAAACCTTTGGCTTTGGAAGACCTGCAGCAAGAGACATTTCTTCAACAACATTATGCAATTGCTTATACTTTTGTTCAGAAGCAGGCTTTGCTCCCGAAATGCCTGTAATGATTTTATCACTATTATAATAGGATGCAATAATGTAAACCATTGCAATTATGCCAAAAATTAAAAGAAACCAAAAGCTGTCAAAAATTATTGAAATTACTGTGCCTAAGGCTAATAGAATAAAAAAGAAAACGACAAACAGGAAAAACGTTGTTCTCCTGTTTGCACTAATCTGGTCGTAAAAAGACAAAGAAATCCTCCTTATGCAAGGTCACTAAAATCTGCCTTTACAACTTTTTTGTCAGCTGCTACAATCTCAAAGTACTCTCTTGGCTTGCCAAAACCAAACATTCCTGCAACAATATTGTTTGGGAAAACTGCAATTGCAGTATTGAACAACATTACTGAATCATTATAAAACTGCCTTGAATAAGCAATCTTGTTTTCAGTTGTTGCAAACTCTTCCTGCAGGCTTTTGAAATTTTCGTTTCGCCCTTTGCGCTTTCAGCAGGTGTCTTTGCACCCATTATTGCAGTTCTCGCCTCAGTGACCTGTGTCAAAACCTTTTTCTCAAACTTTGCATACCCCTTAACTGTTTCAATAAGGTTTGGAATCAAATCAGCTCTTCGCTTTAACTGTACATCAATCTGCGCCCAGGCATTGTTAACCCTTTTTTGTTTTGTCACAAGGCCATTGTAGATTGCAATGAGAATTATTGCAAGAATTATTACAATAACCACTAGTGCTATTCCAACAATTAAAATCAAATCCACATTCAAAACCTCCTTTAAACTAAATATAAAACACTAGTATTTGGCATTAAGTTATTTTAAACTATTTGCTTTTCTTGCTTGCCTTTTTCTTCAAGCTTATTTCTTCTTTGCAGTTTTCTTCTTTGCCTTTTTCTTTCTTGACTTAGACTTCGTTTTTGCCGCATGGTGCGGGACATGTTTTGCCAGAAGAGACTTGTCCAAAAAGTAAAGGTTTCTAAAACAGGCTGTGTCAAAAACAGTGCTCCAGATACTGTAAACAACCATTATGATGAACATGATTAATCCGGCAAAACCCAGCAAACCAACAGCTGCTGCTCTGCTGGAATCAATAATGCTAAGCAAGATTGTGAATGGAAGAACTAAAAGCTGGAAAAGCATACTAATGGCAAAAATAATTAAAAAATAGAGAATTACGTAAGCAAGATTTCCCCAATAATTTGCTTTCATTAGCTCAAGGGCTTTTTTAATTGTATCAATTGCACCTTTTTCTTCAAAAAATACTGTTGGAGCCAAAAGGTTAAGCATTGGAGAAATTAATAAAAGTATTAACCCAATCAAAAACATCAACAGCACAGTAAAAATTAAAGGAGCAATAAGAGCGACGTTTGGACCAGCAACAGTTCCGCCAATCAATTCAGGAATTATAAAAAGTACTGGTGCAAAAGCAAGTACAAACACTGTAAGAATAACAAGACCTATAAAAATGCTTATCAGGAAATATGTGAAAACCCTTGGTTTTGTTTTTTGAAAAGATTTGCCAAGATTAAATTTACCAGTTTTCAAAAAGTCGTTAAAAAGATGATATCTCATTCCTGTAAAAATTGCTACAATAAAAGTCGCGATTATTATAAATACCGTGAACAAAAACCATAGTATGCCAATAGAACTGGCAATAAAAGACAGGTCTGAGAAAAGCATTGCGATGTTTTCAATGCCTCCAACATTTGTTATTGGGCCAAGCAGTGTAAAAAATCCAATAAAAACAAAACTCAATGCAATAATTCCGAGTATGATTCCTTCAATAAAAAAGATAAGAAAAAAATACAGCCACATTGACCAATTAAGAGTTTGTTTAAAAGACTCCAAAATTGTATCAACAAAACTAGTCATTTGAAACGCAACCTTATTTATAAATTAGGTCCAAAGAAGTATAAATATTTATCCAATTCAAAAAAACACAGTATTTAATTCTTTTCAAGCACAATTTTGTCTGAAAAGGAGATGTAAAAATGGCTCTTGGAGAAAAGCTCAGAAATGCAGTAGAAAGCCTGCGCAAGGCAACAGTTTTTGACAAAGGCGCAATAAAAGAAGCGTCAAAAGAATTACAACGTGCCTTAATTTCATCAGATGTGGAAGTAAAGCTTGTTCTGGACCTTACAACACATATAGAAGAAGAAGCAATGAGTGAAAAGCTTCCAAAAGGACTAACAAGAAGAGAGCACGTACTAAAAGTTACCTATGATAATCTTGTTGAATTGCTTGGCGGAACGGCAAAGAAAGCGCCTGAAAAGCCAAAAAAAATTCTTTTAGTTGGATTATTTGGAGCAGGAAAAACAACCACTGTCGCAAAACTTGCAAAATATTACATCAAAAGGGGAATGAAGGTGGGGGTTATTGCCGCCGATACCTACAGGCCTGCTGCAACCGAACAGCTTGAACAACTTTGCGGCAAAGCAAAAATTCCTCTATTCGGAGACAAGAAAGAAAAGAATGCATCAAAACTTGTTGAAAAAGCCTTAAAGAAAATGAAGGGATTTGATTTGCTTATTACAGATTCTGCCGGAAGAAGCGGGTTTGATTCTGGCTTAGTAAAAGAAATAAAAGGAATTAATAAAGAATTCAAACCAGATGAAAAATGGCTTGTTCTAGGAGCAGACGTTGGGCAACTTGCAAAAAAACAAGCAAAAGCATTTCATGAAGCAATCGGAGTAAACGGAGTAATAATTACCAGAATTGACGGAAGCGCAAAAGGAGGAGGAGCACTTGCAGCATGCGCAGTAAGTGAAGCGCCAGTATATTTTTTGGGAACAGGAGAAAAACTTGATGATTTGCAGGAATTTGACGCCCAAAGATATTTGAGCAGAATAATGGGTTATGGAGACCTTCAGGCATTGCTTGAAAAAGCAAAAGAAGTTCAGGAAGAAGGAGATTTAAGCCCTGAAGAATTAATGAAAGGCGAATTTAATTTAGATACTTTTTACAAACAACTAAAAGCAACCAAAAAGATGGGCTCTTTGTCAAAGGTTTCTGAAATGCTTGGATTGAAAATGCAGGTTCCAAAAGAAATGCTTGATATGACCGAAGAAAAACTCGACGGCTTTAAAATAATCATGGATTCAATGACAATTCAAGAAAAACAGCAACCAAATGTTTTAAACAGAAACAGAATTTTAAGAATTGCAAAAGGATGCGGAAAAAAAGAAGCAGACGTGCGCGAATTAATCAAAAGCTTTAAGCAAATGGCCGGAATGTTTAAAAAATTCAAAAACATTGACGGAAAAGCCCTGCAAAAAAAAGACGGCGGCATTGACATGCAAAAACTTGCAGGAATGTTCGGAAAAAAGAAAAAGAAAAAATTCAGGATAAGGTGAAAGGATGCGGCCGATGAACTCAAGAGCAGAGAATAGACGGAACAGGAATGTTAGAAAGCGCAATGAAGCCGCAAGAAGGGGAAAACTTTTAGGCACAAAACCAAAAAAGAAAATTTCCGGTAACTCACAAGAAGTGAGGATTTCACCAGAGCCAAAGTACGGCGCGCTGGCCAAGAAAAGAAAACACACTAACAGGGTTAAAGCCAGGATAATAAAAACGGCAATCAATGGGCAGGTTGGCTCCACCATGAGAAACGCCTACCTTGACAGGGTTATTTTGCCGTTGATGCAGAAACCGATAATGGACGGCAAAAAGGCTGTTGAAAAACAGTTCTCCAAAAAGATTTTGAGGGAAGCGTTTGCTGAACACCGCAAAACAGGCGAAATAATTTTGCCGAAGTCCTTTGAGCACATAGTGCTTGGCATGGCCATTAGGAGGGCATTTGCCTCAATAGGATTGCCTGACAAGTCCAAAAGGCAGGAAGCCATAAAAGTAGTGCAGCACCTGCACAAAACAGGGAAGATTTCATTTGCAAAAAACACGCACGCAGTTTTTACCAAAAGCACCATAAGGAAAGTTTCAGAACAGCTTGGCCCAAAAGCCAACGAGTTTATACAGAACTTCAAACAATACCTTAAAGACGAAACAGGGCAGGTCAGGGAATACATCCACCTAAAAGGGCAGGGAACCATAAGACACGAATGGAAATGGGCGGGGGAATTCCAAGGCAGGCAGCAAATTAAAAAATCGGCAAACGACAAATAGCGTTCTTGTGCAGGACAGCAGTTAACAAAAAAAGGAACTATAAGTGAAAAAGAATGGCTCTTGAATTTTTGATTTTGAGGCAGGCAATCGTGCTTGCAGGCTGCGGAGCAGCAGCTTATACTGATGCAAAAACAGGGCTTATTCTTGACAAGATTACTTATGCAATGATTGCTGCAGGAATTTTACTAAATGTTATGCAGGGAGAATGGTTTTGGCTTGTTATTGGAGCCGCAGTATTTGCGACAGGATATGTAATTTATTACATGGGCAAGATTGGCGGCGGCGATGTGAAACTATTTACAGGAATTGCTTTCCTTTTGCCATTTTACCAAGAACAGTTTTTCTTGCTGAATGCATTGTTTGCAGCATGCATTCTTGCAGTAGTATTCTATTCAATTTACTATCTTTCAAAATATACAAGAACAGGAATTGACTGGAAAGAAAACCAACCGGGAATTCAAAAAGCAATTATTTTTGGGATTGTTATCGGAACATGGCTTGCAATTGTTTCCATTACACAGGTTGTTTCAGTTACTGCAATGCTCATACTTGGAATTGCACTTGGTCTTGCATTATTGTTCCTTGCATTTGAAAAAGGCATAAGGCACAAATTTTTCCTCAAAGAAATTTCAATAAACAAACTTGAAGAAGACGAAGTAATTGCAACAGAATTTTTGAAAAAAGGAATCAGAGAAAAACTTGGATTAAAATTCAAAGGAGTGTTTGGAGAAAAAGAAAAAACCATTCTAAAAGAACTCGGAGTTTCAAAAGTTCCTGTTTACAGAAACATGCCGCCATTTGGGCCATTTATTTTGCTTGGATGCATCGCGGCAATGCTCTGGCCTGACATACTTGGGCTAATTTTTGCTTAGAGCCCGCAAACGCTTAGAGTTCTCCAATTGTTAGAATTTGCCAATTGTTAGAATTCACCAATACTTAAAATTCGCCAATGTCTTCTTTCCAAAGCAATGGATTTTTTTCAGTGAACTGCCATCCAACAAGTTGAGTGGCTTCCTGTTTCATTGACAAGGCTTGCTTCGGGCTTATGCTGTCAGTAGTGGCTTTATCTCTTTCAGGCTTGTATTTGGGGGTGTTCCAGCCCTATCTTACCTATTGTAAGAATGTTTATTGAGGCGTTTATGTCCCGGTCTATTTTTAGACCGCATTGGGAGCAGTTGTGTGTTCTTATTGCCAGTGTTTTTTTGGCAATATCTCCACAACCACTGCACTTTTGTGATGTGTTTTTTGGGTTCACTTTCACTACTTTTCCACCAGCACTT
>JAFCCG010000019.1 GCA_017610335.1 Chloroflexota bacterium
GCATTGTGGATTAAACTACGTGTGTGGCTTAGGAGAGCACGGGGCTGAAGACCTCGGTGTCGCGGGTTCAAATCCCGCCGGCCCCATTTATTTCTTTTGGTGATTTGATTGACTGAACTAAAACCAGGCAAGGATTTTGTCGGTGTTGGAGTAGGTGTAATGATTCGAAATGATGCAGGTGAAATGCTTCTTGGTTTGCGTTCTTCAAATTCAAGAAATGAGGCTGGTAAGTGGACTTCTCCTGGTGGGTGTGTTGAGTTTGGCGAAACTCTTGAAAATGCCGTCATTAGGGAAACAAGAGAAGAATTTGGTATAGAAGTTGAAGTAGTTGGTCTGTTAAAACTCTTCAACCATCTTTTACCGGATGAAAAGCAACACTGGGTAAACCCTCTTTTTGAGGCAAAGATTGTAAAAGGAGTGCCAAAAATAATGGAGCCAGACAAAATACTGGAACTTAAATGGTTTCCTTTGAAGAACTTGCCTGAAAACCTTACGTCCAACTGGCAGGATTTCTTTAAAGAAGTTAAAGCAGGAAAAATTAAGCTGGATTAACTTCCCTTTAAATTATTTTCCAAACTAATTTTTATTCATGTTAAAGAATCATTTTTCAATTTTCCTTGTACTTCTTCTTTTAATTCCTGCAACTTTTTTTGCATTGGATGCTCCTGTTGTCAGAAGCAATACTCATCCTGAGGGTGTATGGGCTGGAATGCCAATGGAGTTTAAATGGGCTGCTGTTGATGGTGCTGAAAAATACTGCTGGATTCTTGCCTCAATTTCTGACAAAGAAATTCCTACAGAGGACAATTATTGTACTGAAAATATAAGTGCATATCCCCCCAGAAAAATGGATAGTGGGGATTATTATTTTAACATAAAATCAGTTTTTTTTGATACTGAGAGTGCTTCTACATCTTACCCTATAAAACTTGATGTTGGCTCTCCTTCAAGACCTACTCTTTCTGCTACTGTACTATCTGACGGAGGTATTGAATTGAGTTGGACGGCTTCTGAGGATGACAAAAGTGGAATTAAAGAATATGAAGTTTATAGAAAACTTATGGCAAATTTTGATCTTAGAACAACACCTATTCACACTATTGTTTTGGGTTCAGTCACTTCACTAATTGATTCTAATGAAATGGAACAAAGCAAAACTTATCACTACAAAATAAGAGCAGTTGATAATGCTGGAAATACCGGTATAGTAAGTAATGAAGTACATGCTGAAACAATTGCAAAATGCGATTTGGACATTTCTTTTTTAACAGACTTGTCCGATACCGGAAACAGCCTTGCATTAAGCATAACAAGTTCTGATTTAATTTATCACGGCGGTCTTAAAGCAGTTTTGCCTGATGGTTCAACAAAAACATTTTTTACTGATTCTACCCCCTTTTCCGAATGGTCTGATTCTTTTGACCTTTCAACTGTTGAAGAAGGATACATTGATTTTACAATTACTGCCAAAGAATTTTTTGGCGATTCCTGTGATTTTGAAAGACGTTTTATTTATGACATAACTAAACCAGCAATTAGTTTTGTTTTTCCAAAATACAATGATAAAGTAAGTGAAACAGTGCCTTTGCAGGTTAAGGTTGAAGATGTTGGTGAATTCAAAAGTGGGTTTGAACCTATTACTTTTTTTGTTAAAGAAGGAAGTTCCTGGACTTCGCTTGGAACGGCTGATGAAGGTGAAAATAGTGTTTATTCAATTAACTGGGATTCTTTTTCTACAGAAAACGGCTCAACAAAACTTAAAGCAGTTGTAACAGATCTTGCAGGCAATATTGTTGAAATAACTCAAACAATTACTGTAATCAATGCGTTTGAAGGCGCGGTTGATATTAATTCTGCGATTGAGCAGACAACAGCTGCAAAAGAATCTGCTCTTGAAACAAAATTGGCGTTTGAAGGCAATGCAATTATTTCAAATGAAGAAAACAGGCTCTTTGATGAAGCAAATGTAAAAATGGAAGAAGCAATTATTTTATCTGAATTCTCTGATCTTGAAAGTCAGACAAATGCAAAGCTTCTTCTTTCTGAAGCAATTATTTTATTTGAAGAATCAGAGACTGTTGTTCAAACTTCTGTTTACAAAACAGCAGATTTTATTTTCAACAAGGAACAGGCAGGAATTCTTTTGAATGCAGCAGGGATTTCTGGTGCAACAGAACAACAGGCACTTGAATTTATAGAAAAAGCTGATCCAAAAAGACAGCTTCAAATTCTCAGGGTCCTTGACGGAAATACTGAATATTTCAAACCATTAATTACGATTTCGTTTTTACTTGATGTCAACCTTTTGTCAGATCGTAATTCTGAAGACCTCATACTGCAGGTTATTGAAGTTGTTCCAAAAGAATTTGCAGAGTATGCTGCAGAGCTTGATTCAAATATTTCTTTTGATGTTTTGTATGATGATCCAAAACTTTCTTTTGATCTTACAAAAGACCAGTACAGAAAAAGGAGCTTTTCTTATGCCTTAAAAGAAAATCTTACACAAGCAGAAGCAGATGCCTTAATTGAAGAAAACATAATAAACAAGTTTGTTGCTCCGCCAGTTTTACTTTCGATTGGAACACTTGCTGGATTTGAGCTTCCTATTTCAACAGATTTACTTCTTTTTTTAGGAGTTGCAGTAGGGTTTATAATTGCGGTGCTTGTAATTATTTTGGTTCTAAAGAAAAGGAAGTCAAAACGAAAAAGGTCAGGATTTGAAGGCGCTTCTGAGAAAAAGCGTGAAAAATCCAATTCTGGTTTGGGTGGAAAAAAAGTAAAAGAAGAAAAACCAAAAAAGGATTTTTGGAAAAAAGACGGGTCAAAACTTCCTTCTCTGCGTAAGAAAGATGAATCGCCTTTAAGTGTTTTTGGCAAAAAATAAGCCCTTTTTTAAAACCTTTTTCGGAAAAGTTTTCTTATGGATAAACATGTTTTCTGGGCTGAAAAAGTTGCTGACGAAGTCTTAAAGAAAAAAAGAAAAGAGTATGTTTGTGAAGGAATGTGGACCCCAAGCGGCTATTTTCATATTGGCAATGCAAGATCTGAAATTTTTACTCCTTATTCTGTTTTCAGAATTTTGAAAGAAAAAGGAGTTAAAGCAAGACAAAATCTGATTATTGATGACTTCGATCCTCTTGACAAAATTCCTGCAGGAATTCCTGTAAAAAAAGAAGATGAAAATAAGTTTATTGGTGTCCCCTGCAAGTTTGCTCCCTCTCCATTTAAAGGTTTTAAAAATTGGGCTGATTATTTTCTTTCTCAAGTAACTGATGTTATTAATCAATTCGGGTTTGAATTAAATATTATTTCTTCTTATGATTCTTACAAAAAAGGAAAGTTTAATGACTTAATTGAATTTTCTTTAAATCATAGTAAAGAAATTACTGCTGTTTGGAATAAAGTTGCCGGAGCAGATAAACCAGCTGATTTTTTGCCGGTGGTTATTACTTGTGAAAAATGCGGAAAAAGTCTTTTTACAAAAGCAGTTGCCTGGGATGGAAAAAAAGTAAAATATGAATGCAAATGCGGTTTCAAGGGGGAGGTTTCTCCTCTAAATGGAAATGCAAAATTGCACTGGCGTGTTCATTGGGCCGCAAGCTGGATTGTAAACAATGTTGCATTTGAATCAGCCGGAAAAGATCACTTCAGTAAGGGCGGCAGTGTTGATGTAGGTCAGGCATTTATGACAGAAGTTTTCAAAAAAGAGGCGCCATATCAGGTGCCAACAGAGTTTGTTCAATTAAAAGGGGCAAAAATGTCCGGTTCTGTTGGAAATGTTTTTGGTTTAAAAGAATGGTTGCAGGTTGCTTCACCAGAACTTTTCAGGTTTTTGTTTTTTTCCTACAGGCCAAACAGTGCGATTGATTTTAGCTTAGCTGACAATAGCTTTATTCTTCTAAATGACCGGTTTGAACGTGCGGAAAGGATTTATTATAGTGAGGACAAAGCAGAAAATGAACGAACTGAAAAAAAATTAAAAGAATCATATAAACTATCAATTATCGGTGTTCCTTCTAAAACCAGACCTGTGAGAATCCCTTATTCTTTTGCAGTGCAAATTGTGCAATTTTTAAATCCTGAAAAACAGTTTGCAGAAATTGTTGAATTGTTAAAGCAAACAAAGCATCTTGTTTCAGAAAAGCTTTCAAAAGAAGAAAAAAAGAGTTTGCTTGAACAGCTTGCCAGGGCAAAAGCCTGGCTTGAAAAATATGCTCCGCAAGAATTCAAACTTTTTTTCCTTGAAACACTCGCAGATGAAATTAAGGGTGCAATTGATGTTTCTGCAAGAAAGCTTTTACCAGTTATTGCACGAAAGCTTGAAGGAATTAATTCTGCTGACGAATTACAGCAGGCAATTTTTGAGGAAGCAAAAGCAAATGATGTAAAACCAAAGCAATTGTTTAAGGCAATTTATCTTGTTTTAACCGGAAAAGAGTCAGGTCCAAAGGCTGGTTTGTTAATTCTTGCTTTGGGAAAAGAAAAGTGTCTGCAGCGTTTTAAGGAATCTGGAGAGTGACTATTTAGTAAGTCTTAAAATTTCTGACGAAATTTTTAAACAGTTTCCAGAACTAAACATTGGCATTATTGTTGTTAAAGGCATTGACAACAGCGGAAAAGCAGATGAAATTGAGAACTTAATTAAAACACAAGAAGAACAAATAAGGGTAAATTTTGATACTAGCACTTTGTCTCAAAATACAAAAATTGAAGCTTGGAGAAAAGCCTATTCTTCTTTTGGGGCAAAACCCAAAAAGTACAAATGTTCGGTTGAAAACCTTTATCGCTTTATTCTTGGAGACAATTCGCTCAAGCACATAAACAAACTTGTTGATATCTATAATTATATCTCAATCAAATATATTGTTCCCGTTGGTGGTGATGACCTTGATAATGTTGACGGTGATATTTTGCTGAAAAAAGCAAAGGGTGATGAAAACTTTGTTGAACTCAATTCAGATGAAACCACTAATGCAAAACCAGGCGAAGTAATATATTCTGACAGCAAAGAGGTTTTGTGTAGGCGTTGGAATTGGCGGGAATGCAACAAGTCCAAAATGAGTGAAGAAACAAAAAATGTTGTTTTGGTTATTGAAAGATTGCTTCCTCTAAAAAAAGAAGATGTTGGAGCAATTTCCAAAGAATTAAGCGAACTCGTTCAAAAGTTTTGCGGCGGGCGATTACAAATTTTTATTCTAAATAAAGAAAATAAAGAAGCAGTATTTTAATTAAATATTTTTTTTGAAGAACCTTAGACTTCACCGTATTCTTCTTCAATTTTGTGAACTGAAATTCCTTTTTCTGAAATTTCAAGCGGGTGTAAATCTTCCGAATGCTTTGTTGCTCTCATCTTTCTAATGTGCATTGTTCTGTTACTCTGAGTTCCAACACCCATGTAGTGCAATACTATTACTCCGTCCACAACATATTCTTCAACACCGTATTTTCCAAATTTGTTCATTCCTTCCTGCATTTCTGAAACAAGTACTGAGGTTACTCCGCTTCTCATAAGCATGTAGCTAAGTTTTAGGATTGCTTTTCTTACTTCTGTTGGGTTTTCAAAATTGAATCCAAGTGCCGGAATACTGTCAATTACAACTCTTTTTGCTTCAATTCTTTTAATTACACGCATTATTTCCAGCAAGAGCTTGTCAACATCATAACCTGTTACTGGCAAGCTGTATTCTTCTTCGGATGGCATACCCAATTTTGCAATGCTTCCGTCAATAATATTTAACATATTTTTTTCTTCAAGCGATTTAAGGTCCCAACCAAAACGTAGTACATCTTCTCTTATGAGGTTTGGTCTTTCATCAAGCGTAACATAAACACCTGGTTCATTGTATTCGAGTGCTCCACTGTAAACATACTGCATGCACATAATGGTTTTTCCTGTTCCGCATGCTCCGCTTATCAAAATACTTCTTCCTGCCGGAAAACCTCCTTCAATAAGCTCGTCAAGTCCATTTATTCCTGTTTTTATTCTTTCCATATTAAATTCACTCCTATTTCAATTCAGCTAAATTATAAATGACTCAAAGCTTAATATACTTTTTGCTTTTTACACCACCCTTTTTACACTGTCTCTATCTCTGGCAGTTTGTTTCATTCTCTTTCAACATTGAATACTGTTGGATTGTTGTCAATCTTTTCTATTATATAATCAAGCTGTTCAAGATTTTTTATTTTAATGTTAAATTTACACTGTAGTACATTATTACTGCTTGTTTTTGCGTCTGTTGCAGTAATGGTGACATCACTTTTTTCAAGAATTTTAAGTATTGTTGGAAGCGTTCCTGGGCTGTCTCTGGCTCTTACTTTTATTTCAACAACATAGTCTTTTTTTGCAAGGTCCCAGCTTATTTTGATTTTTTTTCCCTTTACTACTCTTGCAACATTTCTGCAACTTGCTCTATGGACTGAAATTTTTCTTTTTGTTGTTCTTATTCCAATAATTTCATCGCCTGGAACAGGATTGCAGCATTTTGCAATTTTTGTATTTGCATCGCTTGTAAGGTTTTCATTTTTGTTTTTAATAAGACTTTTTTTCCCTGGCTTTAAGCCAAGTTTTTGTCTTATTTTTATCTGCGCTTTGTGTGATTTTGCAATGCTAAGCCAGAGTCTTTTTATCATAGAGTGTTTTGCAGTAATTATTTCAACAAGGTCTCCATTTTCAAGTTTGTGTGATAATTGTACAATTTTTCCGTTAACTTTTGCCCTAAGACATTTTATTCCAAGGTCTGAATGAATTGCAAAAGCAAAATCTAATGGCGAACCTCCTTCAAGCAATACAACAACTTCCTGTTTTGGTGTAAACACAAAAATCTTGTTTTGTCCAAATCCCATCTTGAGGCTGTGGGTAATGCTTTCAGAATTTCTGGCAGTTCTATGCCAGTCAACAAGCTGTTTTATCAGACTAAGTCTTTTGTCAAAAAATTTGTCTTTTGCATATTTTTTGTAATTCCAATGTGCAGCAAGTCCGGTTTCACATTCATAGTGCATTTCCCATGTCCTTATTTGAACCTCTAAATGTTTTCTTTTCCATTCAACTGCTGTGTGAATGCTTCTGTATCCGTTTTTTTTCGGATTTGCAATATAGTCTGTGAATTGGTTTGGGATGGTTTTGTATTCTGAATGAACTATTCCCAAAATCTCATAACATTCTCTTACACTATCACAAATAATTCTTATTCCAACAAGGTCGTAAATTTCTTCAAATGCTTTTCCCTGTTCTTCCATTTTTTTATATATTGAATAAATGCTTTTTGCCCGGCCTTCAATTGAAATAGTTGGTTTTTCTCTAATATATGATGAAAATTCTGCAATTGCAATTTCAACTTCTTTGTTTCTTGTCTTTCTTGTTTTTCCTAATAACGAACTAATCATGTTATAGGTGTCTGGTTCAAGTATTTTCAGGCTGTTGTCTTCAAGCATTGATTCCAAATCATAAAGTCCCATCTTTTGACATATTGGAGCATAAATATCCAGAGCTCCTTCTGCTTTTTTTCCAAGCTCTTTTTTTCCAAAGGTTTCATTTTGCATGACGTCCAGTCTTGTAGCAAACTTTATGAAAATTGATCTAAGGTCTCTGGCGGTTGCTAAAACAATTGTTGAAAGAATTTTGTTGTCTATTTTGCCAAAGTTTTTTTCTTCAATCTTTCTGATTTTTCCATAATCTACTGCGATTGATTCCACTTCTTTTCCAAGAATTTCTAAAATTTCTTTGTCTGAAATTTCTTCTTCTGAATACATTCCGCATACAAGCCCTGCTGCAATTGTTGTGTTGTCAAAACCGAGTTCGAACAAATTTTCTGCAATTCTTTCAGCCTGCTCAAGCTGCTTTTTTCCTTCAGCGCCTTTTGATTCAATTGTTTTTTCTGCAAGCTTGTATGCTTTTTCGATAAGTTTTTTTCCTTTTTTTTCAGGGTCTTTTTCTTTTCCGGCTATTTTTAGAATATCTGCTTTTTTTCTCATAATTTGTCTCATTTAATAAAGTTGTTGCGAAAAAGTTTAAATAACTCTTCCTCTTTCTTTTTTTAGTGATTTTTGATGAATCTTGATTTACCTGTTTTATTCATAAATTTTAAGACATATGCTGAGTCAACCGGAAAAAATGCAATTGCTTTGGCAAAAAAGTCTCAAAAAATAGTATATAAAGAAAGTGTGTCAATTGTTTTGGTTGTTCAGGCCGTTGACATAGCTGCTGTTTCCAAAGTAGTAAAATTGCCTGTGTTTGCGCAACACATAGATCCTGTTTCTTTTGGAAGCAATACAGGACACATTCTTGCTGAAGCAGTAAAAGAGGCAGGTGCTGTTGGAACTATTTTAAATCATGCTGAAAACAAGCGTGATAATGCTTTTATTGAAAAGGCAATTGGGCGAGCAAAAGAACTTGGTTTGATTGTAATGGTTTGTGCTGAAGACATTGAGAGAGCAAAACAAATTGCATCATTTGTTCAAAAGCCAGATTTTATAGCAGTAGAACCACCCGAATTAATTGGTGGTGATGTAAGTGTAAGCACTGCAAATCCAGAGCTTATAACAGATTCTGTAAATGTAATTAAGGAAATTGCTTCGGAAATAGAGGTTATTACTGGTGCAGGAATAAAAAATAATTATGATGTCAAAAAGGCATTAGAGTTTGGTACCAAAGGAGTTTTTGTTGCTTCAGGAATAATCAGGGCAGATAATCAGGCTGCTGCAATAAAAGACCTAGTGGAGGGGTTCAAATAATGGATTTTGAAGGTAGAAAAATTGAGGCAAGTAATTTGCCAGAACTTGATTCTTTTGATAAAAGCAAAATAGAATCGGCATTAATTCTTTCGTTTGACAAATTTCAAAAAATAACAAGCAACGAAATGATTTTGCATGCTCATTTTAAACAACATGAAACAGACGGGATCAAAACAAAGCATACTGTTCATCTAAAGTTAAGCATTCCTGGCGATACTTTTGTTGCATCTGAAACAGGTTGGATTCTTGTATCAGTACTGCAAAAAGCCTTGAGTGTGCTTGAAAGGGAAACTGTTGAATCAGTTAAAAGAAACTAGCGTTTTTTCTTCTTTACAGTTTTCTTTTTCGCAGGCTTTTTCTTCGTAACCTTTTTCGCCGGTTTTTTCTTAACTGCTTTTTTTGCCTTAGGCTTTGTTTTTGCCTTAGGCTTTATTTTCTTTTTTGGCTTGCCTTTTTTGCTCTTTTTTGCCTTTATATGTTTTGTTTTCGCCGTTTTTTTTGTAGGTTTTGCAGTTGTTGGTTTTGAAATATATGGTGCAAAAAGCTCTGCATCTTCGCCAGTATCTTCCCTTAGTTCTTGTCTCATTTCGGCAATTATTTCAGAAACACTTTTTTTTCCTTCTGCCATATCTCAAATAATTGTTTTTCTCCTATTTAAAGGTTTCGCGAGCCGCAAACCAGGCTGGGGTTGTGCCATCTTCGCGCCTTTCAGGCGCTCGATGTCACTGTCCTATTATCCCTAAAAAAAGTGTGAACACGCCCGAAAATGGATTTGCAAGGGCTGAACAAAATTAGCCACTGCATGCGCTTGCTTTCGCGACCCCCAAAGCATTTCTTGTTATTACCACCGTTGCTCCCTTCCGGGTCTGGCGGGATTCATAACAGCAAAAAATCTAAGAGGACAAAAGGTCATAGCAACAATGCCGTGATTTTGTCCAACTCAGTAAACCTCTTCCCAGGCTTCGGTCCCAGCGTAAAGCGGGTTTCTGGTAACAAGGCACCGCTAATGCCCCAACCTAGTCCACATAAATAATAGTATCGAATCTTTTTTTAAAAACTTTGTATTACCCTTATTTGGGTGAATTTGTTTGAGTGAAACACCGGTTGGAAAAGTAAAGCACTTCTTTGACAAAATAAGCGTGGTGGTAATTGAACTTTCTGCGCCAATAAAGGTTGGTGACAAGCTCAAATTCAAGCATGGTAAGTATGAATTTGAACAAGTTGTTGAAAGCATGCAGATAGAGCATGAGCAAATCAAGTCTGCCAAAAAAGGGCAGGCAATTGGAATTAAGACTACACAGCCTATTCAAGAAAATGCTGAAGTGCTTAAGGTTGAAAAATAACCAAAAGAAATGAAATTCGGAAGGCGCTTTTATTCGCCTTTCACTTGGTTTTTCATTGCCTTAAAGCTAGTTTGCCTAATAACTTTTACACGTCTTCAATCCCATTTTCCGTTACCATAAAAATTGCTTCCCCATCAGGCAAGGAAGGGCTGTCAACAAGCTTTGCGACCCTTGTGTTTGCCTTGCTTTTGCGGAGGTACAATCTAGTTTTACTAGCGTGCGCAAGCACCTCTCCACCAACAGGCGCCGTAGGGTCACCAAACAAGATGTCAGGTCTTTGCATGACCTGGTTTGTCACCAAAACCGCAATGTTGTTCATTTCAGCAATCTTCATCAAAGTACGCAAATGCTTGTTTAGCTTTTGCTGTCTTGCCGCTAAAGTTCCCCTGCCAACATATTCTGACCTAAACTGGGCCATTAAACTGTCAACAATTATTAGTTTTATGTTTTTTCCTTTAATCATTTCATCTGCCTTGTCTGCCAAAAGCATTTGGTGGTCGCTTGTATAAGCTCTGGCAACGAAAATGTTTTTCAAAACCTTTTCCTGTTCCATCCCCAAATGGTTTGCAACCTGTATTACCCTTTCCGGCCTGAAACTGTTTTCCGAGTCAATGTATAAGCAGTTTCCTCCAAGACCTCCTTTTTCCGCAGGCAACTGAACCGTTACCGCGGTTTCAAAACACCATTGGCTTTTTCCGCTTGCAAATTTGCCGTAAATCTCGGTAATGCTTTGTGTTTCAATACCTCCACCTAAGAGTGCATCAACTTCCTTGCTTCCTGTGGTAATTCTGCCTACAAGCTTTCTTTTTTCAGCAAGCTTGTCTGCTGTTTCAAACCCCATTTCAAGGGCGTCTCTTGCTGCCTTTATTGCCTTATCTGCAGTTGCCTGCCCAAGGCTTGCGGCTTCAATCAATTCCATTGGAGATGCAACAGCCATTGCTTCAAGGCTTTTGTATCCTGCCTTTATCAGCTTTTCCGCTGCCAGTGGTCCTATTCCTGGCAAATCTTCAATAGTCTTTATTTCTTTCGTTAAATCTTTCTCTTTTCCCATTGTTAATAACCTCCTGCAAACATTGGTTTCGGCGGAATTGCTTTGGGGTGCAATTCTGTCATGCCAATTTGCGGTTCCAGAATAATTATGATTCAAGCTTTTTAAATACTTTTTAGAGTGGATTTCCGGTGAAATAACTAGTCGTTCATAACCAGTTATTCATAACCAGTTATTCAAGTTCTACAACTCCTGCCACAAATTCTGTTTGTTCACTGTAATTGTTGTGCTTTACTCTGCCAATAACGGTTATTTTTGTTCCACCAAGTTCCTGTAGTTCTTCAATCATTGATTCAGAGCCCCTTTCACTTCTTTGCTTTTTCAGTTCCTCGTTTCCAAGCCCGATTATTTTTTCAGCTTCCTTGCCATATGCAACAACATCTATTTGCGCAGAGTCGTCATCGACTCTTACAGAAATAACCGGTCTTATATCAGGCTCTTTTACTTCTCCGCATTTGTCGCAGACAATTCCTTCATCAAGCTTTTGCACTTTTCCGCCGCATTTTGGGCACACGTTGTAAAACAGTGCTCCCCTGTTTACTGCAACAATTTTTCCTTCAAGAAGAACATCGCTGTCTCCTTGTTTTAAGTCAATTATTTTTTTTACCAAAGCCGTTTTTTTCCTCATCTCTTTAGCTGTTGGCAATTCTTTTCCTTCAATTTTTTCAATCCTTGCCTGCCATCCGAGATGCAGTTCAACGTCTTTAAGTCCTTGTTTTGTATAAGCCCCTTCTATACTAACTGCTTCTCCTTCAACAAGTTTTTGCGCTTCTTCAACCAAATCATTCCAAGCAGTTGCTTTTGCTGTTCCTGTTTTGTCTCCTATCAAAAAATTCATTACCTTTCCTTTTTTTCCATTCTTATCAAACTCTGTTACCTTAAAAATTCTAATAACTCTTGCTTCAATATTCACATCATTCATTCCTTTTTTTAATTCTCCGGCTTTTACATTTTTGCTTTTTGCTTCAGGCAAATCAGTAAACATTGTATCTGGTTCAACTTCAAAGCTTCCCTTGTATGCAATGCTTGTTTGTACTCTGCCATTGAATTCTTTTGCATAACAATTGTGCGCCAAAATCACACTTCCTCTTTTAACTTCTTGTTTGGCAATTTTTTCAACGTCATCATTCCAGACAGTAAGTCTTGTTTCTCCTGTGGAGTCGGCCACAATAAGATTGCAAAGCATTCCGCGCTTGCCATTTTTCTCAAATTCTTTGGGTGAAAAAATCTGCATTACTCTTACAAGCAGGTCAACATTTTGCATTCCATTTTTCAGGGCGGCAATATTAATTCTTTTCACACTATCCATTCCAACTTCGATTCCAAGATCTTTTGCAACCATAAAAGATGCACCTGAATCGGTCAAAAGCCCTGAAAACTTTTTCTTCTTGTTTTCAACAAGAGCCTTTATCTCGTCTCCTGTTTTGCCGCTTTTTTTGGCAATTTGTTCAATAACGTTTTTTTCCTGCAAAAAACCCCTCAATTACTTTTTGAAAGAAAAAGGTTTTAAGCCAACAACAAAATAAATTATGTAGAAGTTATATACTGTGCAGCCTATTTGGCAGGTGTTAACCTCATCATCCTCTTACCAATTTCCTTTTAGTTTCTTCCTTCCCAAAAATCCTTTCCATGTTTCAAGAATTTTTTCCAAATATTTTTGCATTTATTTCAGGCAATGGCGGGAGCAACTGCTTTTTGCTTAAGGGCAAAAAGGAAATTGCCCTTATTGATTCAAGCACTCTTGATAATATGGGCACACTAATTTCATGTTTTGAAGCTATTGGCATTAAGCCAGAGGAAGTTACTTTAATAATTCACACACATGGTCATGCTGATCATTTTGGTTGTGATGCTCTTTTTTCAAATGCAAAAATTGCAATGTATGAAAATGATGCTAAGAGTATTAATGCAGGAAATGAAGATTTTGCCTGTCTTCAATTTTTTCCAGGTACTGAATTACCAAAAATTTCCTTTTCTTTAAAAGACAAACAAGAACTTGATTTGGGTGGAATGCAGCTTGAAGTAATTTATTGCCCTGGTCATACTAATGGAAGCATTTGCCTTTTGCTTGAACCTAACAAAGTCCTTTTTTCCGGAGACTGCCTGTTTGTTGACGGTTTTGGAAGGACTGATTTACCCTCTGGAAATGCCCAAAAGCTTGTTGAAAGCCTTAAAAAACTGCAAAAAACGTCCTTTAAGGCACTTTTTCCAGGGCATGGTCCTATTTTGCTTGGGGAAGAGGAGAACAGAGTACATCTAAAAAAGATTATTGAAATCGTGACAAACACCTTTTTATAAGGTATTAACACAAAAAATATTGGAGTGTTTTAAATGGATGAAGGAAAAGTTTACAAAAAAATTCTTGAAAAAATAAAAACCCAGGGCGGTTTAACATTTATGCAATTGGACCCGCCGAATTACGAGCCAGGGACATGCGGTGAAATTGCTCACGTAGCAGAAGAAAATGGCCTGGATGCTTTTGCTGTTGGCGGAAGTGTTGGAGCACAAGGCAAAGCATTGAACGAATCATTAAAAGCAATTAAAAAAAACACTTCTTTGCCTACAATAATTTTTCCAGGAAACATTAACACTTTGTCAAAACACGCCGACGCACTTTATTTTATGTCAATGCTTAACAGCAACGATCCTTACTGGATTTCAGGAGCACAGATAGGCGCGGCTTTGCCGGTAAAGCAGCTAGGCCTTGAAGTAATTCCAACAAGCTATGTCATTGTAGAGCCGGGCGAAGCCGTTGGCTGGATGGGGCGAGCACAATTAATTCCAAGAAACAAGGGTTATCTTGCAGCAGTAACTGCTTTAGCAGGACAGTATATGGGAAGCAAACTAATAATTTTGGAAAGTGGCGGAGGTGCTCCGCAGCCCTGCCCTTCGGAAATGGTTGCTGCGACAAAAAAGCTGATTGACATTCCTTTAATCGTCGCAGGCGGAGTCCGAACGCCAAAGTTTGCCTATGAAACAATCAAAGCAGGGGCAGACATTGTTCAGGTTGGTTCGGCTTTTGAATCATGCAAAGGAGACTTAAAGGAAATGGGCAAAAAGTTCAAGGGCATTACTGACGCGGTAAAAAAGGCCGGGAAGGAAAAAAGGTAAGGGTTAAATTCCCTCAGCAACTAATTCTTTTCTATGGCAAAAGCCAAAAAGTCAACTAAGCGAAAATTTGTTGGGCGAAAAAGGGTTTCTGGCAGTAGGCAATTCAAACCAAAATCTGAATTTCTGCAGTTCTTTGAGCAGGTTGTTGGAAAGCCAGCAAGCCCAAATGAAGCCAGAATTGCTCGTCAACACATCCAACAATTTAAAGCAGACCTAGAAAATCCAAAAATTTCTTTGGAAAGGTGTAGGCAAGTTTGGGATGGCATTTCACAGCACTGGCAAAAGTTAATCAGTCCAATACGGTTGAACGCCGAAATAAAGATGCTTAGAAGGCATGCACTTCTTCAAAAGAACGACAGAGTTGCCTCATTTGGCTCCGGGCCTGCAATAATAGAAGCGTTCCTAGCAAAGAATATAGTTCCTGCAGGTTTTGTTTCATGCATTGACCTCTCTCTCGAAATGAACAAGCATGCAACACAAATAAAAGAGAGAGCAGGCGTGAAAAACATGCGAATAATTACTTGTTCTGCAACAAAAACAGAGTTGCCTTCAAGCAGCCAAAACAAGGTCATAATTGGGCAAACAGATCTCGCTGGCACAATTCACTGGAAAGGCGTTTTAAAGGAGGCTTTCAGAATCATTAAGAAAGTTCCAACCTCAAAACTAATAATCAGTTTTTCGCCAGAGAACCAAAAAGATATTCAAGCACTTTTAAAGTCGCTGAGAGACAACGGCTTCAGAGTTGATATCTCTGCAATCTATGCCCAAAAAGAAAAACACAAAGCAGTGATTGTCTTTTCAGACCTGCAGTCAAAGTTTTGGGGCAACAAAAATTAGCCTTCACCCAAACTCTTAACAGTCTTCTTCATAGCTTCCCTCATTCCAACTTTTGCTTTCCAGCCCAAGGCATTGATCTTTCCGGTATTGTAATTTCTTTCCCTTGCCAGCCTGTCAATGTGCTGTGTTGTAAGAATTCCTTTGTTGCCTTTGAGTATTGCGGCAATTTTTGCAATGCATTTTGGCATTGCCTTGATTTTTTCTCCTGCGCCAATCTGTTTTCTGATTTCAAAATACAACTCTTTTAATGTTGGCTTTTCCTGTTCTGCCACAACAAATGTTTCGCCAAGGCATTCTTTTTTGCCAAGCACAAACACTAGTGCTGAAACAAGGTCGTCTATGTAAATCGTTTGCCAAACCTGCTTCCCGCCCCCAATGATTGGAAAGCCTTTTCCAACAAGCTTTACTATCTGCTTCCAGTACCTGTTTGGCCCGAGCACAAGTGCGCTTCTGATAATTGTTACAGGGACCATTTCCTGAAACTCCAAAACAAGCTTTTCTGCTTTTGTTTTGCTTTTTTCATAAGGTGTAATTGGCTTAAGCAAACTTTTTTCGTTTATAATTCCTTTCACTCCGGCGTTTACCCCAACAGTGCTTAAGAAAATAAAACGAGAACATCTTGCTTTTGCAGCAGCGTCCAAAATGTTTTCCGTTCCTTCAACATTTACTTTTTCAAGCAATGGACTGTTTTCATCTAATATTGCTGCCAGATGAAAAACCGTGTTAATACTTTTGCATGCCTGCATGCATTGTGTTTTGTCAAGTAAGTCATTGCCCAGAACTTTGTCAAAGCCTTTTACTGAATGTCCTTTTTTTTTCAGGACCTGAACAAGCTTTTTTCCAACAAAGCCATTGCTTCCTGTTACAAGAATATTCATTCAATTAATCTTTGGGGATTACTTATATTAAAAGCAATGCTCTTTCTTTTATTAAAAAAAGGTTTTTTAGATGCATTATCGCCATTCATTTCTTTACACAAGGGTTCACAGGGATTTGAAAAAGATTCCAAAGGATGTTAAAGTACTAATTTTTGGAATGTTTGTTTATGTTCTTGCATGGGGCATTATTGACCCGTTTTTCTCAATCTTTGTGCATAATGTTACCCAAAACTATTTTATAACAGGGCTTTTTTATGGGTTGTTTTTTATTGTAGGAGCAGCTGTTGCCCTTCCTGCAGGGGCTCTTGCTGACAAAATAAACAAAATAAAATTTACAACAATTTCAATGTTTTTATACCCTATTCTAGGTCTGCTTTACTTTTCCGTTCCTTTCCTTGCTTCTACTGCCGGCCTTGTGGTTCTTTTCTTTTCAAGGCTGTTTCACGGAGTTATTGGAATGTTTTGGGTTGTTGAAGAATCTTTTATTAGAGAAAAGTCCCCCGAAGGCGAAACCTCTGCAACCTTTGGCCTTTACATTACTGCTTACAGGTTTTGTTTTGTTCTTGCGCCTCTTATTGTAATTCCAATAGTTTTATTTTTTGATTTAAACTTGGGCAACATTCAATGGCTTTTGCTTGCCTTAATTCCATTTTCTATTATTGGCGGGCTGATAATTTCAAGAATAAAATGCGAGGAAGGCAAGTCATTTGCAAAAGCAGTAAAGGAAGTTGTTGTTCAGGACAAGGTTGTCAAAAAAGAATTTAAGGACCTACACGATTTGGGTTTTGTCGGATATTTTACGCTTTTGATTGGATTTTTTATGATGTCAATTCAGGTAATTGTTGTATTTCTTATTCCATTGCATGCGGTTTCTTTGAATTTGGGTCTTATTGAAATTTCTCTTCTTTTTGCGCTTATAAACTTACCATTTCTTTTTTCATTTTTCTTTGCAGAGCTTGCGGATTCTTTTGGCAAAGCAAATGTTATTGCAATAGGTTTTGTAATAGCATCAATTGCATTAACCACAATTGCTTTTGACAATTCTCTTTCACTTGTTTTCTTTATTGCTGCTTTTGTTCTTGGAATAATTGTTGCAATAATCCAGCCTGCTGTTAATGGTTTGATAACAGATATAACTCCAAGAGTTAATGATGGAGAAATGACTGGTTTGTTTATGGCAACTTTGAAAATAAGCGGTTTCATAAGCGTACTTTTATTGGGTTTTCTTGCCGAATCTTATGGTCTCCATTTTCCTTTTCTTGTTTTCGCATTCTTAATTCTTGCAATGGCTGGCATTACTTATGCAATAAAATCAAAGGTAGCTGTGAGAATTTAATTAGTGGTTGTGAGAATTTAATTAGTGGTTGTGAGAATTTAATTAGTGGTTGTGAGAATTTAATTAGTGGTTGTGAGAATTTAATTAGTGGTTGTGAGAATGGTGTATAATTGTAAAAGTTGAGGATGTGATTGAATTTGGATGATTTTATCGCCCATTTGCAAGAATACTACTTGTTTTAACGGGTGGATGAATTGTGAACACCATTAATGTATTTTCTGATTGTTTCTGCTGATACTTTTCCAGCAGTTTCAACATAATAACTTGGTGACTTATAGAAAAATACGAAACAATATACGTAGAAAACCTAAATGTGCAAGGAATGGTAAAAAACCATCAACTCGCAGGGGCAATAACAGGTGTTAGTTGGAGTGATTTCACAAACAAACTTTCTTTCAAGGCTGAAAGTGCTGGTGGAAAAGTAGTGAAAGTGAACCCAAAAAACACATCACAAAAGTGCAGTGGT
>JAFCCG010000020.1 GCA_017610335.1 Chloroflexota bacterium
TGCCCCGACCGGGATTTGAACCCAGGCTACGAGCTTGAAAGGCTCGAGTGCTTAACCGGACTACACTATCGGGGCAAGAAAAAGCTCCTTTTAATAATGAAATTATTGAGGACAACTTTTTTAAACCAAATCACCCTATTTATTGCACATGTCTGGAACATTTGATCCTGGAACATTTGATATACACGAAATAGAAGACCAAAAACCTGATGTATACCCAATTACCAAAAATGAAAAAATAGATCCACGTGTATTAAAAGGAAACGTCCCAGTAACAGAACACAAGACTAAAAGCAAAAAAGTTTTGGTTGGAATTATTGCAAACGTTTTTCTTCCAGGATTGGGAAATGTTCTTTTGAAAAAATCAACAGTGAGCGCAGTACTGCTTGCTTTAAATCTTATACTTTTGATCACAGCGCTTTCGCCAACTTCAATGCTTGGTTTTATTGGAAACATGGCTTATCCAAGTTATCCGGCAATAATTGCTTCAACACCAACATTGGTTCCAAGCGAACCAAATATGCAGATTGTAATAAACCCTGAAACAGCATGGGTTTTTTACACATCAATAATTATTGCAATCGTAACATGGATACATTTTATTTATCTGATTTTTGCAAAGAAAAATAAGACAGTAAAAGGAAAAAAAGCTGAAATTAAAACAAAAAAAGGCAAGGCTTGAAGTTTGTTTTAAAAAGCTGTTGCTCTGCAAAATGTTTCTACTATCTTAAATTTGAGTGGTTTTTTATGGCAAAATTTGAAGAAGCAGAAGACAGACTTTTCAAAAATATCTGGATTTGCATGAAATGCAATGCAAAAAACAGATGCCCTAGCGAAAAGCCAAAAAAGTGCAGAAAGTGCGGAAGCGTTCGCCTAAGATTAAAACATAAGGTAAAAAAGGCTTCAAAGTAAAATCAGGCAAAATGATCATAGCCTGCTTTTTTCAGTTCTTTTTTCTTGCAGTTTTCAACCAAAAAAATCTTTTTTCCAAAAATTATTCTTCCGATTAAGGTGCCGAGTTTTTTTGCCTTTGCAAAATTCTTTTTGCCAACAGTGAAAACTAATTGAAAGTCTTCTCCCCCAAACAAAGAAAAATCAAGCGCGCTTTTTCCAAGCTTTTCACCAGCCTTTTTTACATCAGCAGCAATTGGAATTTTGTCAGTAAAAATTTCCGCACCGTATTTGCTTTGGACACAAATGTTTTTTACTTCAGATGCGATGCCATCGCTTACATCTTCCATTGCTGTTGCAATTTTTCCAATTTGCAATGCCTTCTTCAATTCAGCTTTTGGTTCAAGGTGCTTTTTTTTAATTCTCTTAAATCCTTTTACTTTTTTTCTAAAAAGCTCAAGACCGGCAGTGCTTTCACCGGTTTTTCCTGAAATAAAAATGTAATTTCCTGATTTTGCTCCTTTTCTCAAGCAAGGCTTTCCAACAAGCTCTCCAATTATTGCAATATTTACAACAACTTTTTCTCCATGAGTAAAATCTCCGCCAATTACGTCAATTTTGTATTTTTTTGCAACAGAATTAATTCCATTATACAATCCTTTAACAAATTCAACACTACTGCTTTTCTTTAAACAAACACTTACTAAAGCATACAATGGCTTTGCATTCATTGCACCAACATCGCTTACATTTACTTCCATTGCCTTTGCTCCAATCTGTTTTGGAGTAGACCATTTTAGCGAAAAATGATCATCTTCAACCAAAAGGTCTGTTGTAAGGACAAGTTTTTTTCCTGTTTTAATTATTGCGGCATCATCTCCAATTCCAAGCAGGACATTTTTGTTTCTTGGCTTTCTTGCAATCATTTTTATGAGCCCTTGCTCTCCGCCAACACTTTTTATTTTCATTTCTTACAACCCCTTCAAAGCACACAGCTTTCCACACATTGTGCAGTCTTTTTTCTTTGCCTTTGACCTTTTCCTGTAAGCGACTGCCTTTTCTTTATCCAAAACCAAATCAAAAGTTTTTTTCCAGTTAAGATTTTTTCTATAAAAAGAAAGTTTATCATCCTGTTTGCGTGCGCCCTTTAATCCCCTTGCGATGTCTGCAGCATGACCTGCAATCTTTGCAGCAATCACACCCTCTTTTACATCTTGAACGTTTGGCAGGCACAAATGTTCACTTGGAGTAACGTAACATAAGAAATCAGCTCCATGGTATGCTGCAAGCGCACCGCCAATTGCACTTGTTATGTGGTCATATCCAGGAGCAATATCTGTAACAATCGGGCCAAGCACGTAAAAGGGGGTGTTTCCGGAAAGCTTTTTTTGCAATTTGACATTTTTTTCAATTTCATTTAGTGGAACATGCCCAGGTCCTTCAATCATCACCTGAACATTTGCAGCTCTCGCTCTTTTTGCCAACTTTGCAAGTACCCTAAGTTCTAATAGCTGTGACTTGTCAGTAGCATCCTTAATACAACCAGGCCTTAGTCCGTCCCCCAAACTTAGAGTTGCATCATGTTCTCTTGCAATCTCTAAAAGATAATCAAAGTTTTTGTACAAAGGATTTTCAGTCTTGTTACAAACAATCCATTTTAAGAGCAGTGAACCGCCTCTGCTTACAACCCCTGCAAGCCTTTTCTTTGAAAAAGGCAATACTTTTTTTGTTACACCACAGTGAACTGTTATAAAATCTACTCCGTCATTACAGTGCTTTTCGATTGCTGCAAACATATTCTCTTCTGTTACATCCTTAAGGTCGTTCCCTGCAAAAGCCTGGTAAATTGGAACAGTCCCAATAGGAACACTGGATTTCTTTACAATTTCTTTTCTTAGTTTATCAATATTTCCACCAATGCTTAAATCCATTACTGCGTCAGCACCAAACTTAATTGCTACATTCATCTTTTCAAGCTCTTTCTTCAAATTTGGCTTTAGAGTAGAGGTTCCAAGATTTGCATTAACTTTTATTTTAAGCCCTTGACCGATTGCCATTGGCTTCAATTTTTTGTGTAATTCGTTTGCAGGTAAAACAGCTTTGCCTGAAGCGATTAGCTTTCGCAGCTTTTCAGCAGTAACCGGTTCATGCTTAACAGCAAACCTTACTTCCTTGCTTATCTTACCGCTTCTGGCGATGTCAAGTTGAGTTATTTAAAACACCTGATTTTTTCAATAATTCTTTCAGCAGATTTTCCAGGCGTTTCTGTTGAAACTATTGCAGAAATTATTGCAACAGAATCAACACCCGCCTGCAAAACTTTTTCAAGATTTTCTTCATTCACTCCGCCAATTCCAACAATCGGCAATTTTGTGATTGTTCTAACTTGTTTTAAAAGTTCCAGTCCAAGAGGCAAACCTGCATCCTTTTTTGTATCAGTATAAAAAACAGGACCAATGCTAATGTAATCTGCACCTGCTTTCTCCGACTCCTTGGCTTCTTTAACACTGCGATTGCTTGTGCCGATTATTTTATCCTTTCCTAAAATCTTTCTTGCAATACCCAGCGGCAAATCATTTTGACCCAAATGAACTCCGTCTGCATTAACCGCCAAAGCAATATCTAATCTGTCATTAACAATAAACAAAGCATTTTTGCGCTTACAAAGTTCTGCAAGCTGTTTTGCTTCTTTAAACATTTCTCTAGAAGACTTGTTTTTTTCCCTGTATTGAACAAATTTGCACCCTGCTTCAAGCACTTGCTCAACATCATTTAGAATACCTTGCTTTGTTAGCTTACTATCGGTTACAAAATACAATCCTTTAATCATTCCAATACCTCCAAGAGCAGTTCTTCAATCATTTCAACACCTTAATTTTTTGCAATGCATTTGCATTCACTGAATTTAGAGAATGCAATTGATCAAAGAGTTCTTGCTTAAAGGTAGCTGGCTTTGTTGCATTTTTTGAAGCAAGTTCTGCCGCAATTCCAAAACAACTTAGTGCAGCAGCACTTGCAATTGCATGATTTTTCTCAACTGCAGCAAAGCACCCGAGTAAGGAAGCAGCCATGCATCCTGTTCCAACAAATTCACCCATTAAATCATGCCCATTTTTAACAATAAAACCGGTTCCTTTTACTGAAACAATAATATCTTCTACACCGGTTACAACAACTGTACAATTATACTTTTTAGCAAGCTCTTTTGACAAAACAAAAATATCCTCTTTTACTTCAGCGGCCTCAACACCTCTTGTTAAAACATCCGAACCTGCAAGCTTTGCAACCTCACTGCTGTTCCCTTTTACAATATCAATATGCACTGAATTCAGTATTTCCAATGCTTTGTCTGTTCTAAATTTTGTCGCCCCAGCACCAACTGCGTCAAGAATTATTGGATGTTTTAATTCGTTGGCTTTTTTTGCTGCCAAAATCATTGATTCAACAAGCTCGGGAGTAAGTGTTCCAATATTTAAAACAAGAGAACTTGAAATTGTTTGCATTTCAGCACTTTCTTCTTTTGCATGAGCCATTACAGGCAATGCACCAATTGCTCTCACAATATTGGCACAATCGTAAATAGTAACCCAGTTTGTTATATGATGCACAAGCGGTTTTTTGCTATGAACTGCTTTAAGTAAGGTAATAGAATCAATCAAATAAAAAAACCCCTTTTGTTAATTTACCAAAGAGATAATCATTTTATAACCCTTTTTTACAATTAATTGCATTAATGGCGTTAAAAGATTTTGTCTCAATACTAAGACCGCTTAATTGTGCAATGGCAGCTTTTGGAACCTTTATCGGTTACAGTGTTTCTATTCAGGCAATTCAATTTACTCCACAAATTGGAATTGCAATGCTTGTTGCTTTTTTAATATGCGGCGGCGGAATGGTAATCAACGATTTTTTTGACAGGACAACTGACAGAAAACTTCATCCAAATAAGCCTATTCCAAGCGGAAGGATTTTGCCAAAAACGGCAATAACTTATACCCTGATTTTGTTTATCGCAGGCATAATTCTTGCAGCAGTGTTTTTACCACCTGTTTCAATAATTATTACAATTGGTTTTACAATTCTTTTAATTGCATATTCTGCAGTTTTAACAAAAGCAAAATACCTTGGAAATTTTATAGTAGCTTCCGGAACAGCATTTACCCTTATTTTTGGAGCATCACTTTCAGGCAATTACTTTGTTATTGCACCACTTGCAATGGCAGCATTATTTGCAAATCTTGCAAGAGAGCTGATAAAAGATTTGGAAGATATGGAAACAGATGCCGGAAACAAAATTACTCTTCCAATGATATTGGGCAAAAAAAAGACAGAAAGCTTTATTTTTCTCAACTATATTATTGCAATAATTGCGGTTTACATTCCTGTTTTGCTTCTTTCATTTGGAAAACCAATATTTGTAATAATTATTTCAGTTGCAAATTTTATGTTCTTGTGCAGTTTTGGTGAAACGCTGAAAAAAGATTATGGACGCGCTCAACTTCTTGCAAAAGGCGCAATGTTTCTTGCCTTAATCGGATTCCTTTTAGGCGTGATGTAAAATGAAAAAACTAGGTTTTTTTGTCAGTTTTCCGCCTGCCCCGAATACGAATCCTTTCATCTTTAGAATAACTGATTTCGTTTGTAACAGAGTCTTTTCTTTTGCAATAATGCTCCGGGGCCACCGCCCAACCAACACCAGGAGTTCTTTCCTCAGGCTTTTGTTGGTACTTTCTTCTGTCTGCAGGGCCAACTCTCCTGTTACGCCCAGTGCGTTTTTTCTTAAACATCTTTTACCAATAGAATCTATTCCTTTAAGGAATTTAAACCTTTGCAAGGGATGTGCAAAATGAGGGAAACTCTTTTGCTAAAAACCACTGCCCTGATTAAAGAGCATGGCTTTGCGGTTGAAAGTTTTGCACACAGCAATGCCTGCTTTGACATTGTTGCCAAAAGACCGAATATGACTCTTGTGCTAAAAGTGTTCAACAATATCGATGCTTTAAGGGAAGAACATGCGGCAGAGTTGAGAAAAATTGCCGCGGTATTCAATGCAACTGTTTTGATAATCGGAGAAAAAAGCAAGGTTTTTTTCTTAAAGAAAGGGGTTTTATATGAAAGGCTTGGTCTGACAGCATTGAGCCTTCCAAGCCTTGGCGGTCTTTTGGCAGAACACTTTCCCTCTGTAAAATACTTTAAGGGAAAAAGCATTGTAGAGCTTGACGCAGAAAAACTAAAGGAAAGGCGTAAAGAAATGGGACTTACATTGCAGCAGCTTGCAAGCAAAATTGGCTCAACCATTGAATCAATTCACAGGTATGAAAAAGGTGTTTCCACTTCCTTAAACACGGCTGAAAAACTGGAAGATATTTTGAATACAAGCCTTGTTAAAAAAATAAATTTGTTTGAAGAACAAAAACTTGAAAGGGGAAAAGAAAAACAATTGTTTGAAGAAAGCTTTGAAGATTCTGCTTTGGAAAAAGTTCACGATTTAGGAGTAAAGGTTGCAGTGTTTAAACATGCACCATTCAAAGCAGTTGCGCATCCAAGCGATTTTCTTGTAATCGGCAAGGCAACCGCAAGGCAGGGAATTGCAAAAAAGGCAGAAGAACTTGCAAAAGCAAAAGAAGCATTCAAAGGAAAGCCAATCATAATTTCACAAGAATTCAAATACAGACAGGTTGCAAACATTCCAATAGTCGCAGAAGAAGAACTTGATTCCCTGAACAAATTTAAAGATTTAATGAAACTAATAAAAGAAAGGGAAAGCTGAAAAAAATTAAATTAAACATTCAACCCCATTGATCCAATCTACTTTGCTGCCCCCGTTCTCTAAGCTTTGTATCAAGCTTTATAAGAGCTGAATCAATACGTTGTGCAGAAAAACCAAAGTCTTCGCATAGAAATTCTTTTAATTTTGCAGCATCAGGAAGGGCAAATTCGATTTTGTAGTCTTTTGTTACATTTGGCTTGAGGAAAATTTCTTCAATTTCTTTATAATCAAAATCCGGTTTGTATTTTGTTTCCTTTACAATTTCTTCAAAGGTTTTGTATTTTTTCACAAGCTTTATTGCAGTCTTTGCCCCAATCTTTGGAAATTTTTCATTAAAATCTGTTCCAATAAGAATTCCAAGCCATACAAGCTTTTGCCTGTCAATCCCAAGCTTTGCAAGAGTTTTATCAAGCTCAATCATTTCAGGCTTAATTTCATAATAGTAATCTTTTCCAGGAACCTTTCTCTTTCCTGAAACAGTGATATTGCGAAGAAGCCTTTTTGTGCCAAATAATAAGGTATCATAATCCTGTGAAATACAACCATAAACATTTCCATCAGCAACCATTTGCGCAGCCTGTGCTTCTCCTTCGCTTGGAGCCTGAACCACAGGCAAACCCATTAACTTTACAAGTTCTTTTGCCTGGTCAACCAATTCAGGCGTAAGTCTTACTGTTTGTTGAGCATACTTTCTTGCTTCTTTTAAATCTCCTTCCTTTTGTGCTTTCACCATTTTTTCTTCAGCAGCAGTCCTAATAGCCCTTCTTTTTTTTCTTGTCTTGCTTTTCAATTCAGGTGGCTTTCCGTCAAAAACAAAAACAGGTTTTATGTCTCTTTCAAGCAAATTTATTGTGCGGTAAAAAAGCCCTGCAAGATGAGAGGTTACTCTGCCCTTTTGATCCTTCAAAGGACTTCCATCCGGTCCCCTTATTACTGAAAGAAACTGATAAAGGATGTTAAAACTGTCAACTGCTACAACCCTGCTTTGAAGAAAATCAAGGTCAATTTCTTCCTTTTCCAAAAGGTCGCCTATTGCAGTGCCCATAAAGAATAAATAAAAGACAAAACTAATTAAAAAAGAAGTTTTTTAACATGTTTTGAAAATATTCTTCTTAGATGGATTGTGAAATCTGTGGCAAAGAAATTGGAAAATTAAGACAAACCGTTGTAGATGGAAATACCTTGTTTGTATGCGAAAAATGTGCTTCTTTTGGAAAAGAAAAAGCAATTGAACAAACTGAGGAATCACTGCAAAGATCAGCACCACAAAAAATTATCCAGCAACCAGAATTTAGAGGAAAAGAATTTGATTTGGGTTTGGAAATCGTTGACGACTTTGGAAAACAAATAAGGAAAGCAAGGGAAACAAAAGGTCTGACAACTAAGGAACTGGCAATGAAAATTTTTGAAAAAGAAAGCCTTTTGCACAGAATTGAAAACCAGGCAATCAAACCAAGCGATGAAATGATTAAAAAGCTCAAAAAACAGCTTGGCATACAATTAAAAAAGAAAATAGAGTAATTGAATGCAGCCAACAAAAAAAACAATTGAATACAGTGAATAAAAAAAATTGAGTAATTGATTTCAATGGACCGCTTTTCAAAAATTATTCTGGCATTTGTCGCAATTGGCTCGCTCTTGCTTACAGCTGTATTTACATTCCCAGAAATTGACCTTTCATTCCAGCTTCTTCTTTCTGCAATAACAGGCTTCCTTTTGGTGCCAACATATGCAATCAAATTATTCACAAAATTTGACACCTTTTACATACTAACCGTAGCAAAAACCAAAAAGCCACTTAGATTTATTAAATGGATTAGCAAACCAAGCATTTGGGACCTACTTGCAGATTTAGGATTAATCATCGGCTTTGGAGCAATTGCAGTAGATTACAAATACGGAAGAAAAAAAGGTTTGGTAAAAAGAATTGCAATAGACCTTGCTTCAGCCATTGTGCTCTTTGTAATTTTTTTTGCAACAGCATGGATTTTTTTTGCATCAAACAACCCGGCAATTTTTGATATAGTACTTCTTTGGTCAATTGGCTTTGCATTAGGAGGACTAATGCTTTTTGCAATTGTTTCACTTGCATGGCAAGCACTTGACATAATTGTAAAACTTCTCGCAGGAAGAATGCCTTGTCCAGGAATTGCACCAGTAATCCCAGGAGTTCAAATTCCAAATGTTCCAACTTTCCTCACTCCGCCGATATATGTTTGGGGAGCATTTCTAATAATTTTAGTAGTACACGAATTTTCACACGGAGCATTAATGAAAAGAGCAAAACTAAAAATAAAGTCAACAGGCATACTTTTGCTTGGACTTTTGCCAATTGGAGCATTTGTTGAACCTGATGAAAAAGCACTTAAAAAAAGCAGTGAAAAAAATCAGCTGAGAGTTTATGCAATTGGACCAGCTTCAAACATTTACTCAATGCTTATATTCTTTGTAATTATTGCACTTGTTTCAGCAGCAGTTGCACCAATAATTGCACCAAAAATAAAAGGAATGGAACAAGGAATCGAACTGGAGTCTGTTATAATAGATAAAGTTCTTGAAAATTATGAAATTTGCGGAAACGACTTCACGGTCCCGGCTCAAGGAATAATTGAAGAAGGGTGGATTTTAAGAAACCACAATGGCATTGAATTGAAAACCGCTTACGATTTCAAACAAGCCTTTAACAAACCGAACAAAACAGTTTCAATGATTTTTGAAACACAAACAGGTGAAATTGTTGAACTGGAAATTGAAAGAAACCAAAGAAACGAAATTGGAATAATGACCAGCCTGAATTATGTTAAGGGAAAAGAGCCTACACAAGAATATATTGACCTATTATCAATGCTTAACGGACTTTCAATTTTCTTCGGCTGGCTTCTCATGCTTAGTTTTGCAATTGCAATGATTAACTTTTTGCCAATGGATCCATTCGACGGAGGCAAAATGGCAAAAATTGTTTTCCTGCCATACTTTGGATTCTTAAAAATGGGCAAAGCAGACACCGAAAAATTCATCGGAAGGCTAATGCTATGGATAGTTTTAGGGCTGCTTTTGCTAAACGCGCTACCGCTGTTTTTGTGAAAAAAAAAGAAAAAGAGGGGTTTAAAAAAAACCCCTAATGGAATTCATCTCACAAATTCTATGTCTAGTTCGCCTCTGCCGCCCCTTTTTTCTTTTGCAGCTTCGTGAGCCGGACCCCTAATGTAAGGAGAGTGAACCCCTGTGAAGATGGTTATTACTTCTATTTTGTTTTCAAAAGTTGGATCAACTCTCGAACCCCAAATAACCTGTGCCTTTGGATCAATTCTTTCAGTTAAAAGTTCACCAATTGCATTTGCTTCACCCAATGTTAGTTCTGGTCCACCAGTAATGTGAATCAAGGCGCCTGTTGCTCCGCCAATATCCACATCAAGCAATGCATTCCTCAAAGTGTCTTCAACAACTTCGTTTACTTTATCAACACTCTTGCTTTCTCCAACAGCTATTACGCTAAGACCCTTACTGCTCATGACACTTCTTACGTCAGCATAATCCAGGTTGATAAGGCTTGGCTGTGTGATTGTTTCAGTAATTCCTCTCACAGTTCTTGCAATTACTTCGTCAGCAACCTTGAATGCATCCTGAATTGGCAAATTTGGAACAAGCTCAACAAGCCTGTTGTTGTCAATTACTACAACAGTGTCTGTGACCCCTTTCAAATTTTCAATTCCTTCCTCGGCCTTAATTAACCTTGCTTTTTCCAAAGCAAAAGGATATGACACAATTGCAATTACAATTGCACCCTGCTCTTTTGCAATTTCTGCAATAATTGGAGCACAACCAGTCCCTGTTCCTCCACCCATTCCGGCAGAAATAAAAAGCATATCAACATCGCTTAATACCTCTTCCAAAGCAGACCTTGAAACCTCAGCAGCCTTTGCTCCAATTTCAGGATAGCCACCTGCTCCAAGCCCTCTCGTAACTGATTTTCCAATAAGAATTTTTGTCAACTCATCGTTAACCAAAGCAAGATGTTGCTTATCAGTATTTACTGCAACAAGCTGTGCACCTGAAATTCCCATTCCTGCAAGCCTATTAACAGCATTACATCCTGCACCTCCTGCTCCAACAACCATTATCTTAGGAGTACCAAACTCTTCAAGCCTGTCCTCATCCATCTTTGATGCCTTTGTCATGGCATTTTCCACAATTGACTTCAAATATATCACCCCTCCCAAAAGGATTCTGTTTTTTTTACTAAGGCAAAAAAAAACTTGCCATTTATAATACACCTAAACTCCTTAATATAGCTTTACTTTTATGTATAAAAGCCTAAATTGAGCTTGTTTTCAAAAAAAGGCAGGGATAACACAAAGAATGTTATGTATACGCTTAAAACGGCTTTACAGCCGCTGCATTATTCAAAAAGCCCTATTCAAGACAATTCAAGCTTAACAATTCCAAAAATTGCCAAAAAAGCGTTATTTGGGGTTTGATTGCAATATAAAGCATTTTTAGAATTTTAATGATCGGTTATTTCAAAGCTTTTTTGTTTTTTTACTTGAGGAAATACTAATTCCAGTGCCTTTAACGATTTTGCAAGAAAGGGGCTTTTTTCCAGTTCTTTTCTTGAAAGCTTTGTTTTTCCGCCTTGAAGCAGCTCTTTTGCTGCAGTGCAATTTTTTTCAATTATGCCCCTGCCGTTGAAATAGACCAAAGGGTAACGTCTGCAAATTTCTGGCCTTGCAGGGTAAACTTTGCATTTTGTTTTGCTCCCAACAGTTTTCAGACCAACACAGTAACCGTGTTTGTCTCTGCCGAGCTTGCCTGGCATTGACTGGTTTGGCCTTGTAATTAACCTTAGGCCTTTTCCTTGCAGGGCAGCCAATTCGCTCGCCGTGAGAGGAATTCCATGAGCTGTCTTAGCGCATTTACCGCATCTCTTGCAGGTTATCTTGGCAGGCATTTTTGTTCAAATAATATAATATTAAACAACTTATTTAACTTTTACTTGTGGTATAAACCAACAATAATTAGTGGAAAGCACAGTTTGGAAATTTTCACCGGGCGCTTATAAGTTCAACTTATTTAAGAAGATTTTATAAACCTATAGAGAAGAATATTATTAACTTAGAAGAGCTAAAGGATTTATGCCCCTGTAGCTCAGACAGAGGCAAGTTGTTAAAAGCGATTTCCTCTGGGGTAATAGGTAGAGCGCTCGGCTGTTAAAGTTTAATTCTTACAGTTGTGTGCCTCCTTTGGAGGCCTTTTGCAGTAACCGGAAGGTCGTAGGTTCAAGTCCTACCGGGGGCGGTTCAAGTCCTACCGGGGGCGATTGTCGTTTTAGATAACGCCTTAGCGGCTAATTCTCATGCAACCATGAAAAGCGAGTGTTTATATTCTCGCCAAATGCACAAATGGTTTAGCATGGACTTTCATAACGGAAAGAAAAGGTTTGAAAGGCGTTCCGAAAAACTTAGAAGCCTGCCTGCTTCCAAGGCAAAAGAGGCTTTGCTCAAGTATCTGGAATACCACGAGTCAATTCTTGGCAGAGAGCAAATGTCTTACCTTTCTGCACTAAGAAGCATTGAGATAGCTGAAATGCTGGCTAAGTGGAAGGGCTTTTTTGGTGAAGACCCTTATTCTGTTGAAGCTGTTAAGGGCTGGTGGTGTTTTTCGCTTGAACGCAACAGCAAGCATTCCAACAGGAAAATTTCTCCTGCTGGTTTGCAAAAGCTTCAGACACAGGCAACAAAGTTTTTGAAATTTTTAGAGTTTTTGCATTTGGGTGAGGACTTCAAGTTTTTCAATCTTCGCAGGGAACCGTCTCCTAAGGCTGCCCGCTATTTTGTGTTTGATTCTTCTCCAAAGCGTAGGGAAATCAAGCGGCTGGATATTGCCAAATTCAAGGAAATGGTTGGTTTGCTGATGTCCAGCCCAAAGTTTTATGACAGGCTTGCAGGGGTAATGGCTGTGTTCTGCTATGATACTGGTTGCCGTTTTTCTGAGGCTGCCTCGCTTCGCAACTCAAGCCTTAAATATGAAAATGATTACATTCTTGCTTCTCTTGAGGATTCCAAAACCTTTACCCGCACAAATGTTTGCATTCTTTCCTGCGAGTTCTTGGTTTCCTGGCAACACACATTGAAAGAAAAGCCTTCAAAATGTATCAAAAATTTGGATTTAAAAACACAAACTACGTTTTCATGGAAAAAGAACTCTAAATACCAATTATGTTGAGCAGGCAATGGGTCTTCTCTCTTTTTTTTGCAGGATGTTAGGGGTTTTTAATTTTTAGAGTGGCTATTTATGATGGGGAATAGGGTGGTGTTTGGTAAAGTTTTGTTGATTGATGTTCCTGCGGTAAAGTTGGAGATGTGTGGTAATTGTTTAGACGATGTTAAGACGAATTATCCTAAGATTTCGCAGCTTGTTGTTGCTGCGATTATTAAAAGAGAGTTTCCAAAGGTTGAAATTCGGATAGTTGATATGAAGTCTGCTGCGCCTTGTAATGAAGTTAAGTTTAAGGAAATTGATTATGGTGGGAACAAAATTGATGTTTATCGTGTTGGTCAGGATTTTTCTGCTATAGAATCTAGTGTTAAATGGGCTGATGTTCTTATATTCACTAATAATTTTACCCAAGAGGCTGGTGTTGTTGGGGATTTGATTGAATTTTGTAAAGGGGTAAATTCGAGAGCGAAGGTTTTTGTTGGTGGTTCTGATGCTATGGTCAAGCGTGGAGGGGTTGACAGGCAGGCTTACTTTTATTCGCGTGGTGCAGATCGTGTTGCTTCTGGTGATGGTGAGATAACATTGGCTAAATTGTTTTGTGGTCAAGCTGTTGTTGGTAGTCCTATATTGCCTGATTTGAATTCGGTTCCATTGCCTTCTTTTGATTTGGTCGATTTAAGTCTTTACACTGAAAGTTATGAGGGAGTAGTCTTGGATTGTATGAATCCACCGTTGATGTATTTGGAAACGTCGCGTGGTTGTAGGGGGTCTTGTGATTTTTGTTCGACACCATTTACTAAGGGCAAGTATAGGTTTATGAGCCAAAATAAAATTGAGGAGGTGCTTACCTATTACAAGAGTGCTGGAATTTCGACCGTGCTTTTATGTGAAGAAAATATTTTGACGCGTTTGGATTGGCCTGGTGGCAGAAATTTGGTGTTGAGTTGGTTTGATTTTATGAGGGATAATGGTTTTAGGTGGGAGTTTACTAATGGGGTTGAAATTGGAAGGTTGATGGATTCTGAACGGTTGGATGAAACTTTAATTGAGGCTTTGTTTGCGTTTAATGATTTGACTGGGTGTTGTCGGACTTATGTTCCTTTTGAAAGGTTAGATCGGCTGGTTTATAGAAAGCTTAAGCCTTTTGAAACAGAAAAAGAAATCTTGGCTTCTATTGCTCGTCAAGGAGTTCCGGCGCTTAATTTAGGTGTTATTATTGGACATCCTTTAGAAACTCAGGAATCATTAGATATTACTGAGAGGAGGTTAAAGGAATTAATGGATTTGGTTTTGTTGGAATCTAAAGGTAAGTCGTTGCCTTATGCGGCTTTACTTTTACATATACCGCTGCCTGGCACTAGGGATTATACTAGGTTTTGTCGTGAAGGCAGGTTGGCTTTTGATATTAATAAAGATCCTGAGTTGTTTAGTATAATTACAAGTGTTGTCAATGGTAATGTATTTTCTTGTTATGAGATGACTAAGATACGTAAAGAAATGGCTCTGAGACTTAATTCCAAATTGGCTTTAAGGGTTTAGAGGAAAAACAGGGGCTTATAGTGGGCGAGTGGCAGCATTAGGGGTATAATGGAATTGATTTGTTGTAGCCTTTGTTTATGAGGAATGGTAGTTTTTTTGCGAGGTATTTGGTTAGAGTGCAGCTTTCGTTATCTTTGCCATAGAAATTTTTGCTCTCGTAAATCGCGGTACCGGCACAGCCTCCTGCACAGTGTTCTAGGATGCTACAACCTTGGCAGTCAACCAAATTGTGAATGCTTCGACTTCTTATTTTTTTGATTTTTTCTGGAAAGTATGTTATCTTGTTTTCTTTTTTGTTGTAGATGCCGTAAATTAAGTCTTGCAGTGGCGTTTTTCCGTCTATGGCTAGGTCGCAGGAGCTAACGTATCCGTCATAGGTTAATTGGGGCATTGGAAGCAGAGATCTACAGGCGACTTTTACTTTTTCGTCAAAGTTGAATGTGTAATGCGAGCCATAAAAGATTCCTTTTTTTTCAGCATATTCTCTGGCTTCGATGAACTTGTCGGCAAAGTGGAATATATCGGTTTTTTCTACGCCGTTTGAAGAGTCTTTGTTTGTGAATGAGGAGCATAGCATACAGTACATTGTTTTAATTCCTCTTTTTTCCGCATAGTCTACTAGTTCCTTTTGTGTGTCCACGCTTTTTGATGCAAGAGTTGGTCTGAAACCAATTGTGGTTTTCTTGCTTTTGTCGATTGATTTTATGTTTCTGTCGATTGTTTTAAAGCTTGGTTTTCCTTCGGGTGTTGGGCGATAGTAGTCTTGGATTTCTTGGGGACCATCCAAGGAAATCCAGAGCATGTCAACATTTTTACTTACCCACTTGGCAACTTTTTGGTTGAAGAAACCACTTGACTGCAATTCCACATAGAGTTCTTTCCCTGCTTTTTTGTAAGCATAATTTTTGATTTTTTTCATTACTTCCAATTCCAAGGTTGGTTCTCCTACTCCAAAAAAGCGAATTTTTCTTGAATCGTGTTGTTCAAAGAAGTCATCAATTCCTTTTTTTGCAAAGTTTATATCTATTACCTTTTTGCCGAATGGATTAACTCCGGGTCGGCTGCCACCACCAAAAACATAGCAGTAGCGACAAGCTAGGTTGCAATAGTTGTTTATGAAAAAGCTTATTACGTTCTTTCTGCAATGTCCCATAAAACCACTGTAAAATTAGTCCTTGGTAAAGTTTATTAGGATAATTGCTATAAATCAAAGAGCTTAAGCCTTTTTAGTTGCGTTGTATTCTTATGCCATTTATTTCAGATTTGAGTAAAGTGGACCTTGAAAGAGTCCTGAAGAAATTTGGGTTTCACAAATTGGTTAGCTTCCGCGAGTTCCCTTTTGGAATTGAGAGTGTTAACATTAAGGTGAAGACAGAGTCTGGTGTCTTTGTTTTGAAGCAGTGGGCTGATGTAAAGCAGAAAAATATTGCTTTTGAGTTAAGCGTAATGAAAGAATTGCGTGAAAAAGGTTTTCCTGTGCCTGAAGCATTTAAGGCATTGAATGGAAAGCAAGTGGCTGAATTTGGGGGAAAGCGTTTTTCTTTGTTTGAATTTATGTATGGAAGGTATGTGAAGAATAGTAAGTTGAATAAAAAGCAATTGGTAGAAATTGGTAGAACACTTGCGGAAATGCAGTTGGCTTTAAAAGGCTTTAAGCCAAAAGGAGAAAGTAATCGGAAAGACTTAGTTCACTTTGATATAGACCATTACATTATAAAAAATGCCTTTCTAACTATTGACAAAAAAAGCCTGGTACTGTTAAAGGAGCTTGAAGAGGAAGTCGAGGCACTTGAGCCGAAAATAAAGCGATTTAGGAAAAGGCTTTGTGAAGGACCTGTGCATGATGATTTTTTTGGTTGGAACATAAAGTTCAGGGGAAATAAAATAAACGCGATTTTGGATTTTGGTGACAGTTGCGTTGGCGCTTGGGCATCGGATTTGGCAACGATGTTGATGCATACTGCTCAAATTAAGAATGGAATGAGTTCAAGGAGAATAAAGTTGATAATGCAGGGCTATGAGCAAAAAATAAAATTAAACAAAATTGAAGTAGAGGCTTTGCCTTATTTGATGTTGCATAGGGCGATTCATATTCCTCTCTCAGAAATAAGTGCCATTCTAAGGCAGCCAAAAAATAAGACACTTTATCTGAGATGGATTAGAAAAGATTGGAAAACAGTCAAGTTGATAAAAAGACAAATTCCTAAAATAAAGAAAACTTTGCATTAATTCCACAATTACTAGTTGGCGCATATCTTTTTATACCTTGAAAGGCAGTAATTCTTTATGGTAAGGCAATCAAACATTCGGCGTTTTTTGAAAAAACACAGAGTTAAGAAGATTGTTGATTCACACACTCATACTTATGAAGCCACTCTTTCTAGAGGAAAGCCAGTAAACTTTCACAGAATGCCAACAAAAACCATTACTATGACTTACCCTAGATTTCCGATTTCCAAACTGAAGCTTATCGAATCCAAATTGTATAAGGGATTTGGCGTAAAAGCAAAAAGGGTTGCTTTTGGCTTGCCTGGCTATTTTGTGGATGTAAGACAGCAAAACAATTATATCCTGAAACAAAGTAGGGCAGACAAGACTATTCTTCCGGTTGCGCTTGTAACGCCCCAAATGTCTGTTGCTGAAATTAGGAGCTTAGTAAAAAGAGGTTTTAATGGATTCAAGCCATATCCTGAGTTTGCTTTTAAAGGAAAGCCTGTTCGCTCGGTATTTGATTATGTTACACCAAACATTATTGAAGTTGCAAATAAGACAGGGACGCCAATCATTGTTCATTTGTCCCATGATGTTGGTTTTGCAAGAGCTTTGAAAGAGATTCCAGAGCTTTCCAAGCGATGTAAGAGAACAAGAATAGTCATTGCGCATATGGGGGAAATGTTTTTGACCGAAACCTCTCCAAAGAAATTTTTTGAGAAGTTGGCTCCGTTAAAAAACGTTTCAGTTTCTACTTCAATGTGTGTGGATCCGGGTACTTTTCGGATAGCTATAAGGTTGTTGGGTTCAAGTAGGCTAATGTATGGAACCGATTCTCCTTTTCTTTTGTTGAATGCTACGGTTACTTCTATGACAAAGGCTCAAGCGAAAAAAATTAAGCAGCCGAAAGGAAAGACCCTTGTTGAAGTAGATCGGAAAAGCTATGCTTGGACTGATGAGAAATCTCGTTTGCTTTTGTCTGCTGAAGAGCGTAGGAATATTCCACGGGTTCTAAATAGGCAGGTTGATGCCATGTACAAAGCTGTCAATTATCTTTATAGGCGGGGAGAGATAAGCTCTGCTGATATTAGAAGAATGTTGGCTGGGAATGCTGAACGGATGTTTGGTGAAAAAAAATAATTTGGATTGTTTGTTGATTAGAGAAATTCTTTTTTTAGAGGTCTTTTCTCATTTGAAGATACAAGTTTTCAAATCCAAGAGTTTTCCAGAAGGCAATGCTTTTCTTGTTTTTTAAGGCAACTTCGAGTTTTAGTTCTTTGATTCCCATTTGCTTGAATTCTGAAGCTAGTTTTTTTAGCAATTCTTTTCCAATTCCTTTTTTTCTGTGTTCTGAACATACTATGAGTTGACAAACGTATCCTACGTACTCGTTTTTGTATGATGGTGAGATATATTCTTTCCAGCCAGTGCATATGCCAACGGGTTTTTTGTCTTCCCAGGCGATTAGGAATTTGTAGTCGGGGTTGTTGATTCGTTTAGCTATGAAAATGTTTTTGAAGAAGTCTTTGGTTTTTTTGTCGGCTCGAATTCTGTTTGACAGTCCGTGTTCCAAGTCTTGGAGTTCCATCATGAACTTCAGTAGGATTGGGATGTCCTTTTTAGTCGCCTTTTTGATTATCGTTTTCATTTTTGAATCAACCAATTAAGTTGGTGGTTGAATAAGTTTTTATCCTTACTGTTTTACTAGCTAACTTTTGCGATGATTACTTTGGTTTCTTTGTCAGACAGGCCTTTTTTTTCAACAATTGATTTGAATATTTTTTTTACTAAGATTAGCAGGTAGTTTTCTTCGTTTTTGGTTAAATCGTATTTTTCGTATCCCAAATATTTTGATATGAATTCTTTTGGGTTGATTCCTTTAGAATCTAGGTCTTGACTGACTTTTTTTACTAGGGAGTGAAGCCTTGTTAGCTGTGGCTTGTAATTGCAGAACACGAACTCTGTTATTTCTGGAGGAATGTCTGTATCCTCTAAAAAATTGTGTTTGACTTTTGTAAGAGAGTCTTCCAAAAAGAGAACGTAGTTTGATGGGTTGCCTGCTAGCTTCAGCGACTTGTAGATGAATTCTTTTTCTGGGATTTCCTCGAAGTATGATAGAATCACTTTGCCATTTTTTGCAACAAGCCGTTTTGATTCGTTTAAAAGAATTGAAATGAATTTCTCTTTAAGGTTTTGGGAGTCTATGACTCCTGTGCTAATTAAAACTGTTTTGTAGGAATTGTTTTTGAACGGAGTTTTGATTGCGTTGCAGTTGTGAATGTTAATCCCTCTTTCGGCTTTTGCCTCTTTTATCATTGCTTGGGAAAAATCAAGGCAGTCGACTGTATACCCTTTTTTTGATAAGTAATGTGGTGCAATTCCTGTTCCGGCTCCTACTACTAAAACAGGTGATTTGATGTGATCGATTATTTCGTCGATTTTTTTTGGCGAGATGCCCATTGTTTCATAGGCTTTCCAGACAAGGACCATTTTATTCCAATCGATTTTGTTGCCTTTTTTACCAGCGTTTTTTGTTTTTAAGGTCGGTTGCTTTTTCCAAGTTCCTTCTTTTTTGATTTTTTTGATGTTTTCATTGTTAAGATATATCTCTTTGTTCCACTTGCCTAATTCTTTGCCCAAGTTTTTAGCGTATTCCAATCGCGTTATGCCATATCGTTGTATTGGTGGAGTGGAAAGAAGATCTTTTTCGGTTATGTTGAAAAGTTTTAATGTTTCTTTGTCGTAATCTGTTAGATAGCTTAGTATGCATTCATTTTCATATTCATTGAATTCAGGATATTTTTTTGTGTTTTTCCAACCGGTTTTGCTGTAGATTGGAAGCAAGCCAGCTATGTATTGTGGATCCCAAAGGAATTCACACCATGAGAGAAAGAAGATCGCAGTTGGTTTTGCGATTTCTCTGCCTCTGCCTAGCACGAGTTCTGCTCCTTCTATTGTGGCACAGGGGTCGCTGTAGAACATGTCGAATTTTCTTTTGCTGTAAAAGGGATCCCTGTAATCTTTTGTCAAGATATCAAAATTTTTTAAGCCGAGATTTTCTTTTTGTTTTTCAAAAAACTTAATTAGCCTTTTGTCCATTTCATAAACTGTAATGTGTTTGAATCTTTTGCTCATGGCAAAAATCAATGATGTTAAGTCATCATCACCTAGGAAACAAACGTTTTTTGATTCGGGATTTGGTTCTTTGAGTGCAAGTTTTAGCCGCTCTAGGTTGGTTTCTGGCGTGCAATAGTATTGATCTAGTTGGCTGTCACAGTGCGGCCTGTTTTTAAGGATTGATTTGAATTCTTTTAAAAGTTGTTTTTCTGGTTCGTTGAATTCATGCAGTGACTGATAGCGCATAGTCCATTTCATTAGCCAGTGAAGCTTGCTTAGTTTTGTTGGGTCTTGTGGAAGGCTTGTGGTTTTTAGCACTATTTCTTTTCCGCGTATTTGGATGGCTCCTTGTTCTAGCATATGCCTACAAATTCTCAGTGTATCTTTTGACCACAGGTTTGTTCTGGCCATCAGCTCTAGTAAGCTTATGTTTCCGTGAATTTTAAGGTATTGAATAAAAAAATCGGCGATTTCGTTTGGTTCAACTCTGGTTACAAGGTTTTTTTGTGGTTTTATTGTTTGCATTTTCTTTTGCTCCTGCATTCTTTTGTTAGCTCTTTTATAAATTTGTTTAAGTTTTTTTGGTTTAGGTGGGGCATGAAGTAGATTGTGTAAAACGGATTTTGGTTTTTTTGTTGAAAAGGAGGGTGGTTTTTTATTAGACTGTATTTTTCTTCTGTTTTTTTGCTTAATCCGCTCTTACCTAGTTTTGGAAAGCTTATGGCAATTGCGTTCATTTGCTTGCAGTCAATTATGTCGGTGCTTGTTTCTTTTTTCATTTTTTCTAAGAAAAGACATTTCATCTTTAGGCATCTTTTAACGCTTTTTTTGAAACCTTCGAAGCCGTAATAGATAAGAGTGGCATAGAAGGCTGCTGCGGCTACTCCGGGTCTTGCTCCAAGAAATGTTGCATCGATTTGTCCAATATAGCCTATTTTTTTCAGTTGGCTGTAGTTTTTTTTTCTTGCGAGAAACAAGCCAGCTGGGTAGGGAAGCATTCCTGCTTTATGTCCGTCTACTGTCAGCGAGTCAACTTCTTTTAGGCAAAAGTCCCATTTTAGGTTTGGATTGGAGAATGGCAGTACAAAACCAGCTGTAGCGGCATCAATGTGTAAATAGCTTTTTTTTCCATTCTTTTTTTGTTTTTTGATTATTTTTGCGATTTTGCTCACGTTGTCAGCTGTTCCAGTGGTTGTATAGCCGACAGTTGCTATAACAAGGTAGTTGTCATATTTTTTGTCTTCTTTGAAAAATTTTTCCAAGTGAGATATTTTCATTTGGCCTTTTTTGTCAACTTTGATGATTTTTCTTTTTTTAAATCCAAGTATGTTGCAGACTTTGTCAATTGAGTAATGTGTTAGGTCAGAGTAGATAACTACTGTTTTTGCGTTTTTGAATTTATTTCTGGCAAGAAGCAGGCCCATTAAGTTTCCTTCGGTGCCACCAGAGGTAATGTATCCGGTGCAGTTTTTTCCGCGATACAGGTTTTGCATCATTGTGATTACTTTGGCTTCAAACCTAAGCAAGTTTGTTCCATGAATTGAAGGTTTTTGTGGATTGGCAACGAAACCTATGTTGTTGTAATTTGATTCTAAAAGATGCTTGTAGGCAAGAAGTGCTGCTGGGTTTGGTTTTGTGATAACGCTTCCGAATGGAAATTTTTCACAGGATTCCCAAGATCTTTCTAGTCGCTGAAGTTGTGTTTGTATTTTTTTTAGTGATGTTCCCTTTTTTGGAAAGTCTGTCATTTAATCACAACTTTTTGAGGAAGTAAGGCTGAATGGTCTTTTCATTTTTTTGAAGCTTGATTTTTTTGCTTCAAAAATTTCTTTTGCGGTTTCTGAGAGTTTATCAATATTAACTTCTTTATTACTGCAACTGAATAAGTCTATTGAAACGAATTTGTGTTCTGGCCAGGAATGTATGGCAATGTGTGATTCTGCAATAATTGCAATAACGGTTACTCCTTGCGGGCTATACTGGTGGGTTGCGTCTTTGATAAAAGTGAGGTTGGCATCATTGATTAGTTGCCTTGCCGCGTTTCTTATTGTTTGAACCGAGTTTATTTTGTCGTAATTACAGTCAAATAACTCAATGAAATATGTTTTTCCTAGTTCAATTGTTTTCAACTAAAATTACCCCTTAAAACCTTGAGTGGAAAAAAATTTCTGAAAGAAAACACCAACGGCATATTTTTTTAGGTTAAGAAAACTATAAAAAAACGTTATTTTTAACTTTCCGCCTGTTTCGTTTATTGCCTGAAACAGCATAACACTATTAAACACTTGAAGGCATCTGCTTGTAGTTGATTTTCTTTGCCGAAACAATAAAAAACACTCTTCTACACAAATAAAAGCATGCCTATAAGCAAAGCAAAGTTAATTATGGTCATTACAGGGGCTTTAATTGGGGCTGGGCTATCAGCAATACTGCAAAATTATTATAGTTTTTTTTTGAATTTAAGTGGCGGCATATTGCTAATAATTGCAGGGATAATTTTCTATGTCCTCGCAACAAGATAAAACCCCTGATATTGAAACGGCAAAAAAATGGTTGGAAAAAGCCTATGATAAAGCCCCTGAAGGGTTGAAACCAGCCATTTACCCGTTATATTTTCTTACTCTGCTCAGTTTGTTTTATGCAATAGTAATGGTTTGCTTTTATGGTTACCGAGAAGTGGTTGAACAAGTAAAATTTGCTTGGACACTTTCGATGTTTTTGGTGGCGGTTATTTCTATTGGTTTTCCCTTTTTGGATTTTGTAAAACAATTTAAGCATCCAACGCTTGTACAGCCTTCAGAAAAAGAAAAAATAAAAGAAAAGCAAACAAATCAATTGCAAGGATTAAATAAAATTCTTGGGCTATTTGTTTTTGATTTAAATCAAACGAAACTAAAAAAAACTTTCATGCCTGAAAAAAATCCTTTTGGAAAAAACTTTTTAGAAGTTTTGCCAGAGGGTTCTCGGAAAATATTGGAAGAAATTAGCGAATTGAAAAATGATCTTCCAGAGATTTTTTATGAAGCTAAACAATTGGCTGGTGAAGCGATTGTAATTAAGAATTATTGGTATTCTGGAAAAGGACCTGATTTAATGACTGGAAATATTATACCAAACTATATCAAAAAATTGGAAAAATTACAAGAAAAAATAAGCACTATACTCTAATTGCAAAAAAAATCTGGTTTTGAACGTCAACAACCCAAAAAGCCAAGTAGATAGGCAAGGGAACCCGTTAGGGTTCCTTGCCCTATGGCGTAATCACGGTTTTCAAGGTTTTATTTATATAATAAAGGTAAAACACTGAAAACTAGCAGACTACCCATATACCTCGCCCTGCCAGCTTTAGCTTTTTTCTTGCAGCCAATTTCTTTAAAGCCTGCAATACAGTTCCTTGCGTGTAACTATTAAACTGTTTGTAAGCTTTCCCGGACTTAAACACATTGCCTTTAACGAAATTCGCGGTCAGCCATGATTTCAGCTCGCCTTCTAAATACTCGGCAGTTGTGGAATAAGACTCTGTTTCGCGAAGAAACTCTATCTCTATGCCAGTCCCTTCAAGAGTTTCTTTATCGCTTACAGTAAATTCAATGCCCTTGCTTAATTCAGCCTTGTGCCTGTTCTTTTCCTGGGTTAGCTTATAGGAACGCTTGACTGTTCTATTTATCATTATTACACTAGAAGCTCCTGCAACAATGTCGCTGCTGCCCCTAACATCATCAATATGCACTTTGCCTTTTGCTTTCCTAACATGATGAATCAACAAAAAAGTTGTACCATGCTCAGCCATAAGCGTTTTTAGAGTGTCAAAAACTTTTTTCACGTCCTTGGAAGTGTTCTCATCACCTTCAAACACCCTTATTAGACTATCAAGCACAACCAAGTCAGGCTTATGCACCTCAATCAATTGCTTCAATCGCTTTTGCCCTTTATCCGTGTTTATTTTTAGACTGGGAAAAATTAGCAAGCCAACTTTTTTAAGGTTGTCAGCCTGCAGACTATGTCCCAACATCAGAGCAGTAAAGCGTTCTTTCAAAGCGACCTCGCCATTCTCCTCATCCACATAGAGTACTTTGCACTGTTTTGTATCAAATTTCAGAAACTTTTGACCAGTAGCACAGCAAACCGCTAACTCCATTGCCAAAAAAGACTTGAAGTGCCTAGGCTTGCCAGCGAGAATTGTAAGGTCACCTTGTGGCAGAAGTCCTTCAACCCACCACTCTTTGGGTGAGAGGTCTGCTTTCAGCAGGTCGGCAACAGAGATTACTTCGCCTGACTTAATCCGTTCAAGGGCAGAATCTACTGAGTTAATTTTTTGCGTCTTTTGCATTTTCATCGTCCTCCTGAAGTATTTGCCAAACCTTTTCAGTTGGCAAGGAATGCTTCTCTGCTATTTTCTGCACTGCGATTTTCAAATCCATGATTCAAACCTCCGAAAACACTTTAGACTTTGGCGCCTTTATAAACAATTTCTTTACCTCTACAAATCGCTCGAATTTTAATTTTATTGTATCCAAATAGATTATGCATGTAAAGAGACGAGATGAAAAATTAGCATTTAGGCTCTTTAAATTACATACTATTTTGAAAGTACTTTATAAAAAAAAATGGGTTGATTTCAGAAAATATGTTCAAGAAAACAAACTCCCCCCTCTTTTTGAAAAAGACAAAAGAGAAGGAAAAAAGGTTAAAGATTTGAAGTTTCAATGCAGATTTACTTTTTCAGAATTAAAGGAGTTTGTGAATGAGAAACACGATTTGGATATAGATGAGTTATCTGAAGAAAATGAGAGGCTTTCAAAAAAGCAAAAAGGTATTGAAAAAGAAAACAAGGGAGCAATAGAGTTACTAAAGCAAGTCAAAAATAGTACTTTGGAAGTAAATGATAACCAATTAATGAAGTTAATCGCCCTAAGCCCAGAAATTAGAAAATTGGAAGAAAAAAAAGAAGGCAAAAGAAAAAAGCAAAAATGCAAGACAACTAGTGGCACAGTGAATGTTCAAATATATTATTATGACAGAGAAAAAATGTTAAAAGGTATTGACGGCGACCCAAAAAATGCAGAAAAAGAACTTAGGAAACTCGTTAAGAAAATCAAAAAAGAAAGTCGCATAAAAGCTATCCATAAACTTCGCGGAAAATATCTTAAGAGAAAGGAAAAAAGAGAGAACAAAACCCTAAACGATTAAAAACTTTTTTATATATAGTTTAATTGATTGCATCGGGCGTTAGTCAAAACAGGGCTAGCTTACCGGGGGCGATTTCTTCTAATTCAATTGCCATCACAAGCTGTTTAATTTAATATTTTTTATTTCTTAAAATCCTTCAAAATTGTTGCATTCTTCTCAGGGTTTAAAAAGAACAACTTAGCTAATATAAACAAATGTTGGCATATTTGTTGAGTGGATAAAAAATGAAAGCTGAATGTGTTTTTGTGTTCCTATTATTGCTTGTTTTGTTCTCAGGGTGTGTTGAACAGCAGGCAAACAATAGGTTGGCTTTGGAAACAGCGGAAGCAAAAGCCGTTGCTTTCCTTGAAGAATCCCAGTTGCCTTCAGGAGAATTTGCGGCCTACGCTTCCTTCAGCAAAGATATGGAAAATTCCATTTACAACAAGTCTCCTTTCATCACCAGCTTTGTTGTTCACTCGCTAAACTTTGCAGAACAGACGGAAGAAGTCAGGGGGATGAAACGCAAAGGAGTTGAATTCATTGCAAGCCAGAAGAGTGAAGGAAACACCTGGAACTTTTGGGGGCTGAATGAAGAAGGGATTTATCCAAAAGCTCCTGATGATTTGGATGTTACTTCATGTGCAGTTGCATCTTTGAAAGAAAATGGGAAGAATATAGAAATTGATTTTGAAGAATACAGGGCGGAAAACGGAGGATACTTTACTTGGATGATAGAAAAAGAAAAAGATGTTGACTGTGTTGTTAATGCAAACATATTGTTCTTTTACGGCCTTCAAAAAAGAGAAGACACCAAGTTGTGTAGGTATATGAATGCTTTATTAAAAAACCAAGATTATGCTGACTGTACAGAGTATTATTCAGTGTCCCCTTATGCATTTCCATATGCGATAAGCCGTGCGTTTGCCGATGCCGACACCTATTGCATCAAAGACTCACTGCATTATATTCAAAGTTTTCTTTTGGAAAAACAGGAAAATGGCTCTTGGGGAAATGACTTGGATAATGCGCTGGCAACTGTTTCACTTATTAACATTGGATTTGAGGGAAAAGAACTTGATGAAGCAATTGCCAATATAATAAACAGGCAGAATCCAGATGGCTCTTGGGAAAAAGAGGCATTTTTCATATGGGACAAAAGTGTTTTTTTCACAGACCACGAAGATTACCAGAATCCAAACAATATAGTTTACTTCAGTTCAGAAGAGCTTACAACGGCAACAAGCCTTGAAGCAATAGCAAAATACAGGAATATTAAACAAGGACGTTGAATTGTTTTCAACTAAAAGTATATATGATTGAAAAACACATATAAATATGGGGTTGAATGAATTTTAAGAATTTATTGATATGTTTTTTTCTAGTAAGTTTCCTCAGTTTGGCTCTTGCAGAAAATGATTTTAATCCATTATGCGAACCTACCGCCCCAACATCTTTCATTCCAACGACTGGTATTTTTGATCAGTATATGATTACAGAAGTAACAGGCAGCACTTTTCCAACAGGATGTAATGCTTCATGGTGTTACCAAATAGGAGAAAACTGGAAAGACACAGAAAGAGAAATTTCATGTCTATGGATAGAAGCTAACGGGTATATACCAGCTATTTTTGGATGGAGAGATTTCTCAGAACTATACGACCCAGAAGGAGATGGATATTCTGTAATTGACACATCAGCCGCACCCAGCGGCACGGGATATGATGCAGAAGCGAGAGCCTGCTATGGGTTTTATCCTGTAAATGAAGAAGAATGCCAAACAGATAGCGATTGCAGTTACCTTGGAGAAGGAGGGAATTGTTACAGGCGTTTAAGAACTTATGAATATGGGAAATGTAGCTATATCTTGTGTTCAGAATATTTTAATCCTCTGGGAACAATAACAATTGACCACTCAATAGCCTCAACATGCAATGACGGAATCCTTAATGGCAACGAAACAGATATAGATTGTGGAGGCAACTGTCCATCGTGCGAAAATGGGAAGAGTTGTTTGGAAAACCAAGACTGTGAAAGCGGATACTGTAATCCAGACAAGGTTTGTGCTGTTGAAAGAGATTTGTACATTGAGTGGATTAAGCCAGTTCAGGTTGTAGAAGACGTTCCGCTTGTTGCAGGCAAGGAAACGGTTGTGAGAGTAAAGGTTGTGAATGACGACCCAGACGTTGACACAAGCGTTAAAATAAACTACAACGGCTGGATTTCAGAACAGTCTGTTCACATTAACGCATTTGATTTTGAAATAGTGGATTTTTACCCGCCAAACCAATACACAAACTAAAGGATGATGAAAAAAAATGGAAAAGAAAATTTTGTTAATTTGCTTAGCAATTATGTTTTTGACAAGCATAGCACAAGCATCAATCGGTCCACCAGAATTAATAATAGAAGAAAAACCAGACTATGTACATATAGGTTATACCCAACGCGGAATTTTAGCAATAAATGGATTAATTGGACACAATGTACAACTAGTAAAAAGCCCACTACAAGAAGGATCTGAAATAAAAACCGAACTCGAAGAAGGACTGAGAAGCAACCATAGCACGATAATATTAGTAGATGAAAGCAACTACGGCGACTATGAAATGCTTGTTGACGGAACACAACCAATAAAATTCTCCATCGGAAAAAAAATAATAGAAGGAAATATCCGCTATGAAAACATGCAAAACACATTATTCTACTCAGGAATCACCACCGCAATACTAGGAGCACTACTATTACTAACAACAATACTTTTACGAACCAAAAAAACAAAGAAAACAACAAGAAGAATACGCATTATAGGGATATTACTCATTGTAATAGGAACATGCCTATTGGGGATCTATTTAATTCCAGCAGCTGAGTGAGGAAACCAACATGACAACAAAAACAACAAGATTAATTTTTCTAACAATAATATTACTAGCCATAAGTACCAACGCATTTGCACTAACAATTACAGCAGAACTAGATAACGACGGAAACACCACAACAATTTCAAAAGAAGTAGTAGAAACAAAAGAATTCAAAGTAACTTTTGTACCAATCGCCACCGAAATACTAAACCCAAACCTTAACAAAATATATAACCACAACAAAGAATTCCTAAAAGCAACCTATCCAATCAGCGAAACCGGATTCAAATCAGAATTAAGTCCAATTCCATATATTCCAAAAACCCCGTTAGAATTAGTACCAAAATTAGGTCTAGCCATACTATTAAATGAATTAGTTATAGAAGACTTGCTTACTGCAAAGTTTAGCGACAAAGTGGTAGGAATAATTAACTATGAATACCTAAAATTGTTAGTGTGGGGAAATGACGTATATGGGGCAAGTAAACCTGAAAACAAAATCGCTGTATTAATAGCATCAGACCAAAATTATCTTGCCGCTCATGAAATAGGCCACACCTATGGACTTTGTGATGAATACAGTTTAACAGCATGGAATGACCAAAATTGTGAACCTCCCCGCACTAAAGTGCGGGGCTTCCGCTGGGTTCAGTTAGCCCACTTTGACAGTGTTGCTTGATATGCATCTGATTGGTTTCTCACATAAGCTCTTGTTCTGTCTA
>JAFCCG010000056.1 GCA_017610335.1 Chloroflexota bacterium
CTTTGCAATTCTTACCTCTGAAAAACCTGCACCTCTAGAGGTTTCCACTGCTTCCCTAATCAAAAAATTCGGCCAGGGATAACGATTAAATCTTCTAAAAGCTCTATTGAGGGCCTTGGTTCCACGCACCCCCTGTATTGCGTCTACAAGCAAAATTTTTCTCCGCCCTTTTGCCTCGAAATTCATTTTTATCTGCCCGATAGACACCCCACCAAGAAATGCAAACATCCCAATGTGAGCTTCATGCATAGTTTCCCCAATCCTTGCCAGTCCTAACGATTTGAACTTATTAAGAAAAGCCCTGCAAACACCAGCATCTTTCTCAGAAGGAATTACTTTTCTTGCATTTGCCCTGTACCAATTAAAAGAGCCACTAACCAGCCAAGAAAATTCGCTTCTTTTTGGCTTCTTTCTGACATTTCTTTTTGTTGACCTAACCACCATCATTATCAGTAAATATTACTGCTCTGCAAGTTATTATTTGTTTATAACAGCCAAAAACAGGTCAGACTCCTATTATATATCCATAATGACCATGGGCTTTTAAACATTAAAAGCCAACTTAGTTCGAACAATTCAAAACCCATTCAACCTCACAACAGCTTCAATCAGCGCCTGCTCCAGCCTATTCAACTTTGATTCCAGGCCCTCTACCTTTTCACTTAATTTGTAGTAGCTTCGTTCTGGCGCATTTGAGCTAAACCTTGTTCTCGTCAAGTCCCTCATTTTGTTTCCCCTCCAGGATTTTTTCAAGTTGCTGCAGGGCAAAGACAAACGCTTTTCCGTGCACCTGTTCAAAGTGCCGCAAGTTTCGATAACGCACAACTAACAGCACCCCCTTCTCCTTTCTCACCCTTTTCTTTCAACTCCTTCCAGGCCCGATACTTCTCCAACAGATAAGCCAGCGGGCCAGCGTTCTCCTTCTTAAACTCATCCAGCTTCGGAATCCTGCCAACCTGCAAAGTAGTCTGAACACCATCCAAAAACAAACACCTCAAAAACAAACGCTGCGCCCGGTACTTAAATAGGTTTGGTGAAAAAATGAGCTTTCCGATAGCTTAAAATAGAGAAAGCACTTTAGTTTAGAATTATGAAAAAGGAATTAGTGAGTGGAATAATACTGCTAGTTGTTGTTTCTTCAGTTTGGGGATATATTAGTCCTAATCCACTCAATGAAACAAGGTCTTTATTGTCTGACCTTTTTGCAGCCTTGCCCGACCATCCCGGAGTGGTAAAGCATACGAACGAAGTTGTCTTTATGCCTGACAGCATTTTGGCGGCTTCAGCACTTGCTGAAAGACTTCCAATAAGCACGAATCAAATTTGTATGAGTACAGGGCAATTCAAAGAGGATGTAGAAGACGGTTTTAGATGTATTGGTTGTAAAGAGGGCAACTTAAGCCAACGTATTATTTACAGTGGCAACAACGAACAGGCCGTAAAGCTTTCTGTTGTATGCAATACCAGTTTATCATTGCTTGAAGCAGACATCGCTAAATACGGTCTTGAATACAGTGAAGGCACTAGCATTATTAATTCCTGCAAGGTTTGTGAGGGCAAAGGCAACTGCTGTGCAGTTGTTTTAAAGAAAGGTGGAGGAATTCAAGAGTTAAATTGGTGGACCCTATGGTACTCAGGGATATTGATTAGACCGCTTTTTGTATTGTTTGGAGCGCTTTTTCTTCTTGGATTAGCCTTAATATTATATAACAAATACAAAAAAACAAAAAAAGACCTAAAGAAACTAGGGAAAACATTGATTGTTCTTGCAATTGTTTTTGCTCTACTCTTACTAATCGCAACTCTTGTTACGCCTGTACTTTATTAGTGTTAGTACACAAATCGCTACAAAACCCAAAATAACCCAAACAAAAAATTAATTAACACCCTTGCACTATATAGTTTCTGCATAAAAAATTCAGCCAGCCAATAAGAGGCAGGCGGTTGATTTAGCAGTAAAGTCCTATCGGGGGCGTTCTTACTTCTCTTACTTGTAAGATATGTTTAAATTAGTTTCTGTTTCTAATAGTTATCGAGGTGATTAATAAATGGAAATTTCAATAACCAAGCTTTCTTCCAAGGGCCAGGTCGTAATCCCACTTGAAATCAGGAAAGAAGCCAATTTGGATGAGGGTGACAAGCTGTTAGCTTATGGAAACAAGGACACTATCGTTTTGAAAAGGATTGAACCCTCAGCAAAAGAGTTTGAAAAGCTTGCCGCTTTTGGCAGACGCTTTGCAAAGAAGAAGGGAATCAAGAAAGGCGATGTGCTCAAAAATGATTAAGGCAGTCATTGATACAAATGTTTTCATTTCAGCACTTTTCTGGAAGGGAAAACCAAATCAAATTGTAAAACTTGCCTTCTTAAAAAAATTTATCGGAGTAACCTCACTCCCAATACTTGAAGAAGTTGAAAGCAAGCTATTGCAAAAGTTCAACTATTCAAAAGAACAAACAGTCAAATATCTTCAACTAATTGTAGAAAACTTCTCAATAGCTCAACCAAAAAAGAAAGTTTTCATCGTAGAAGACTCAACTGACAACAAAATAATTGAAGCAGCAATCGAAGCCAAAGCAAACTACATCGTAACAGGAGACAATCACCTGTTAAAAATTGGTAATTATCACAAAATTAAAATCATCAAACCAAACGAATTCCTAAAGAAAATTAAATAAGGCACAAGAAAAAAGATACGCCTGCGCGTATTATAAATGAAATTTGACAAATTTATACGCGTCTTATAGCTCTTCTGAAAAACTCTCTTCTGCTAATCTTTGGTCCTTTTTTCACTGTTTTTTTAGGTCTTAGTTTCAACGCTTCTGAAAACTCTTTCGTCTCCGTTATTCTGCCTTTAGAGTCTAGCTTAATTTGTATTGCTCTTTGTGGTCGTTTGAGGTATTTTTCCAAGTTATGCTTCCTCAAAATGTTTTGTCTCTTTAGAGGGTTTTCCAGTAGTTTTTTGATTCCATAGTGGCCTGTGCCATAAGCCATAGCAATCACTGGTTTTCTGCCCAATTGTTTTTGTAGTCTTGGAGCAATGAATGAATCAGCTTTCTCGGCTGTCAAAGCGTTCCCTAAGGTAACCACTCCTTTTCCGCCAATCAATCTAAAGGCCTTTGAAGCAACGTCCCAGCTTTTTTCGTGCTTTATTTTAGTTTGGAATACACTTGATGATACTGGCCCTATGATAGATGAAGGAATAATTAGTGTGCTAAGGCCACCAAACAGTTTTGCAAGAAACTTTCTTCTAGAAATTTTTTTCTTTTCTTCAGGCAGTTTAAGCAAAACATGAGATCCTTTAGCAACTGACAAAATTACAGCTAATTGCCCAACCACCATTCTTGCCATAGGTTTTATCTTTGGCCTAGCGTCAGTTATCCAAACATCCTTTCCGCCCTTTGCTGCATCTGAAACAATTTCCTTGAATAGTTTTAGTGTAATTGTCTCTTTTGAAATGTTGAGATTCTCAGGAATCACATAAGGAGACTCAAGAATAAGTGCATCAAACTTTTCTGGAGCATGACCTGTTTTTACCCAATCTGGAGAAAAGAGCAGCACATACCTTGCATTTGGAGTTTCAACAGTTGTCCAAGCCATAGTAAAATAGTGCAAAAAGAACTATTTAAATCAACCTTCAAAAGAAAAGCGCAACGCAAACGGTAATTTAATTAACTTCCTTGCACTATACTGTTTCAGCAGAAAAAATTCAGCCAAACCAACGGGGGCGGCGTTTGATTCTCGGGTAGAATCCTACCTGGGGCGCTTTTCTCTTTTTTTAGAAAAAACTATTGGCTTTAATTATAGCCGTGGGTCCTTGGGTCGTAGGCCTCGAATTCCGGGCCCTCAACGCAGGTGTCTGCCCTGCACTCAAGTCCGTCGTTGCAGTAGTTGTAGGCAGTAAGCATGGCAAAGGCGTCTGTTCCAACGTACTCACAGCACGGGCCCTCAAAGTAGCCGCAGTCGCCCGAAGCAGGGTCTTCGTTGTTTGAGTAATTTGGGTCGCCTGTGTCATAATAAGTTGTGTTTGGGTCGTCGTAGGGCCCTGTGCCAGAATAGGGCGTGCCATCGCTTCTCAGGCTTGTGTAACCAGCGCCTGGCTCCGGCTCAAAGCAGCCACTCAGCGCAACAACGAGGATTAGCAAGCCAGCTGACAAAAAAAAGCTTCTTCATTAAACCCTATTTTAGTCCAGACACCCTTTTTATTGTTTCGGACAAGGCCCATCCTAAGGAAACTTTCCCCGCTTTGAATAAACTAGCAGCAGGACAACTGCAATAATGTTGAGGGCAAGAATTACCTCAAAGGTAAAAACCCCCAGGGTTCGCCTTGACAGGAAGAAGAAGGCAAGCACTCCGGCAGATATGAAGGCCAGCACAATGTGAACCAGCGCCAATTTGCCCATCTTGTCCCCAATTTCCGAACTAATCTGAATCGCCATCCTGTTTTACACCTCACAAAAACGTTACAAAGAATCCAATAAGAAAAGTATAAAATATCGCAATTCCATTCTCCCTAAAGCGCAGAATTGCGCCAGCAACAAATAAAAGTGTCACAGCCAAAAACAAAATCCTGACAAAGTACCCGTAAGGCGTAGAGTATGCAAGTTCAATAAGGCCCCACAGGAATTCACTCAAACCAAAAAAGCTCAGCTTGAACATGCCAGACAAGGAAAATCCCACAAGAAGGCCTGCGGCAAACCCTATAAAAACATCCGCTTCCTCAGAAAGCCCCATAAAAACCTGACTAATAAGGTTCAAACAAGTATTTTAGGCTTTGCCAGACCTGTTTTGCCGCAAAATCAAATGTTTCCG
>JAFCCG010000057.1 GCA_017610335.1 Chloroflexota bacterium
CCCTCTTTTCTTTCCCATTCAATCAGCTCCGCCATTTTGATATAGTTATATGTTTACAAAACATTTTATATATAAACTATTATAAATATGTACAATATTTTGTCTATATACAGTACATTCAATAAAGAAATCTCCTTTTAACAATATCTATTCATACTATATTACAGTGCTTTGCACGAGGCGAGAAATTTAATCCTTCTTAGTCGATGAGAATTTTTTGAGGAGTCTTTCTTCAATCACCATCATAAAATCGATAAGGAGGTTTATTATAAATATTACAGGATTTTGCGAAACACAATTCGCAAAAAAACAAGGGCCTTCTCACGGCAACGTACCGATTGATTAAAGAAAACTTTAGGCAGATTAGAAGAGGAAGAAAAGTAGCGGACAGAGATAATAATATTGTAATTAAAATAAAATTGACTGGCAGCCATAAAGGAGGAAACTACAGTATTGGCAGAGTTGATAAGTTAAGTTTTAAGGTTATTGCTGGTGGAAGAGAATTCTTTGTAAAGAGTATCAAGCGAAGGCCTGAAGCAGTTATAACTCTTAGAGGCATGAGACTGCTTAATGGCTGGTTGAAAGATAGAAGATACCTTGTCAAAGGTTTCAAAGTTAAACTAATAAAACCACTGTTAATCTATGAACGAAGTGGACAGGCTTTTCTTGTAACAAGGTTCTACAAAGCAAACCAAGTAAAGCAAATTAGAGACATAAAAGGTGACAAAGGAACTGAATTGACTGAGGCCTTGGAATTTATTAAGCAAGAGTTTGAAAAAACCGGTCAACACCTTCGCGAAATAGACCCAAAAAAACGCGTTCTATAACAGTCAAACAAACACAGTTCTTCTCTATGATTTATACTCCTTTAGCTGAAAGTATTCTGCCAAAAGTATATTATCCAGACTGGATTAGGATAATTGCCAAATTATCATCGAACAAAAACAGTTTTGTAACTAAACCTTGGTCTTTAGAGTAGGATGGGCGGACTGAGGCTGTAATTTGTTTTTTTAATGTTTAGTGCTTCTAAATAGCTTTATGGGCAAATCTTTTGTTCCTGTTGATTTTAAGATTCCTGAAAAGCTTGAAACAAAAAGGTTTAGGCTGCGAAAGCTTGCTGTGGAAGATGCTGAAAAAGATTTTGACGCTGTTATTTCAAGTGTGAGTCACCTGAAAGGCGTTTTTGGCCCTGATTTTGATTGGCCACCTGAAAATTTAACACTTGAACAAAACCGTGCTTCTTTGCTCCAACACCAAAAAGAATTTGAGGAACGAATGGGTTTCTCATACACCGTGATGAATCTGGATGAAAGCCAGTGCTTGGGCTGTGTTTACATTTATCCCTCTAAAACATCTGAATTTGATGCAGTTATTTTCTTGTGGGTTAGAAAAAGCGAATATAAAAAAGGGCTTGATTTCGTTTTATTCAAAGCGGTAAAAGAATGGGTTAAAGCAAAATGGCCTTTCAAAAAAATAACCTATCCTGGTAGAGAAATAATATGAACTAATTCTTTATCTAACTTACAAGTTGTGCGAAACAAATCTTTTTTTATACTGTTTATTCTTTATTTATATTAGGTGATGCTTTGAGATTGTCTGCTGTTATTAGCAAGGAAGAAGGCGAATACGTTGCCTTGTGTCCAGAGCTTGATATTGCTTCACAGGGTGATTCCATAGAAGATGCTTTGGCTAATTTAAAGGAAGCTGTTGAGTTGTACTTGGAAGATGAGAAGGACATAAAACTCTCAGATATTGCGCCCTTTGTCACAACCTTTGAAGTGAAAGCTTGTGCCTAAAATGCCGGTTCTTTCAGGCAAAGACGTAATCAAAGCCTTAGAAAAAGCTGGCTTCAAATTTGTCAAGCAAAAAGGAAGCAATGTAAAGCTAAAAAAAATTTCTTCCGGGAGAAAGCTTACTGTAATAGTTCCACTGAAGCCCGTGATTAGAACCGGAACAATGAAATCAATTCTAAGACATTCTAACCTGAAAAATGACGAATTCCTGAAATTCCTAAAGTAACCTTTCTTTCTAAATCCCGTAACTAAACCTTGGTCTTTAGAGTAGGATGGGCGGACTGAGGCAGCGATATGTTTATATTAGTTAGTATTAATATATACTTTTAGGCGGTTTTGTTTGAAGCGTTTGTTTTTCTTTAGCAAGCATTACAGCAGGGATAAGGAGATTGACACAACGCTTGCAATTGATTGTATTGAAACAGGCAAAAAACTTTTGGATGAAAAGTCAAACAAGTTTAAGAGCAGGAAAAAATACCGGAAAGGAGAATTGATTGTTGTTTGGAAAGACTGTGGTGAAAAGTGTTTTGTGATAACCGCTTACTGGAATGTGAGGCGATAAATTATGTTGGAAGGAGAAAAATGCCTAAAGTGCGAAAAAGGAAAGCTTCGTAAGGTTTTGGATGAGGTAGAGCCAGGTATAAAGGTTGAGGCTTTTAAGTGTGGTAAATGTAAAGAAGTCTGGTATTCTCAGGAAATAATGGAAAAGATTGAAGCAATGCAGAAGGCCAACGCGGAGGAAAGAAAGCTCGTTAAAGTAGGAAATAGCATTGCAGCGATAATTCCTGCAAAAATAGTCAAAAAGCTGCACTTAAAAGAGAAAGAGAAAGTTTTCATCCAAGAAGAAAATGGAGAAATCCTAATCAGGGCAAGTAAAGTGTAATTAGTCTCTTGGAATTAAACCTTGGTTTAACAGATAGGATGGGCGGACTGAGGCTTCCGAAAACTTTAAGAACTAGTTTGAACTTTCTTAATGCCATGCACAAAAAGGAGTTCAGGCTGTTTATTTTCTACCTTATTTTCTTTGCGTTTGTGGGCAGCTCCTTTGTGCTGTTCTTTCCGCTGATTGCCAGCACTATCTTTGGGAACGAGATTGTTTGCGCAATTGGCTCTTCAACAGGCTTCTTTTGCTACAATGTCCTGCCAGGGCAAACCATCCACAGCCCCTTGATTCAGATAAATTGGCCGTTTACAATGATAACCTGGACTGTTGACCTGACATTCCTTTTCGGCGGCGCTTTCATTGTGCTAAAGGCCTACCATATGAGGCTCAAAGCCCTGCTTGGCTGAACCTGCTTTCAGGCAAATCTCTGAATTTCAATAGTCTGCTTGGCTGAACCTGCTTTCAGGCAAATCTCTGAATTTCAATAGTCTGCTTGGCTGAACCTGCCTCTAAAAGGCGTAATTTGCCCTGTTTTAGCGCATTTTTTGGGCATGGCTTTAAATAAGTTTTCTCAGCTCTAATATTTGAATTTTTTTGCCCCAAATGGCAAAACAAACACACTGTACCGAAAATGGAGGGATTTTTTTATGGGAGACTCATTAGTTGTTGGAAGTAAAGTAAAGGATGCAATAAAGGCAGAGGGCTGCAATTGTGCAGGAGACCTCACAGACGCATTAAGTGCCGAGGTTGCAGGACTTGTAAGCAAGGCTGCCGGAAGAGCAAAGGCAAATGGAAGAAAGACAGTAAGGGCAGCAGACCTCTAAAATCAGAACCGATTTTTCTATGGATTGGGGGCATTTGCCTCCACTTCCAAAAACTTTTTTTTAAGAAACTTTAAATACAACAAAACACCTGTTGAATACTAGGAAAATGAACCAAAAGGCGCAATCAAGCTTGGAATACCTAATGACCTACGGCTGGGCACTAGTACTAATAATAACAGTCATAAGCGTACTAGTCTTCATCGTAAGCAGCCCAGACACAGTCTCCTTCACAAGCGACGACCCAGCCAAAGTTCTGGTAAAAGCAGGAGCAATACAGGGAACAAACGCAGTAGCACAACTAACAAACATCACTGGCGGAAGAGCCACAATAACAAACATTTCAGCAGCAGGAGCAAGCTATTCCACATGCACAATCAATGAGGAAAGCACAAACATCGACATACCAGCAGGCTCAGTAATGGAACTAAACTGCCCCCTCTCAGGAACAGACCCAACAGGCGCAGTCACAATAACCTATACAGACTTCGCCGGCCTGGAAAGAGACGTAATCATAAGAATCGGGGGAGGAACAGCAGGCGCAATAGCAGTAAGTACCTTTAGCCAACCATTTGGGGGGTCCAACATGGAGTTTGGTTATTCGGTTGTGCAGGCATCTGATGGGGGATACGCAGTAACTGGAAACACTAGCTCGTTTGGAGCAGGAGGCAATGACATGTGGTTGGTGAAGACAGATACTAGTGGGAATGAGCAGTGGACTCAGACTTACGGTGGAAGCGGGTCGGAATACAGTTATTCGGTTGTGCAGGCATCTGATGGGGGATATGCAATTGTAGGATATACTACTTCCTTTGGAGCAGGAGGCAATGACATATGGTTGGTGAAGACAGATACTAGTGGGAATGAGCAGTGGACTCAGACTTATGGTGGAAGTGGGACAGAATATGGTTATTCTGTTCTGCAGGCGCCTGATGAAGGATATGCAATAGTCGGGGAAACCCTCTCGTTTGGAGCAGGAAACAAAGATTTCTGGTTGGTGAAGACAGATGCTAGTGGGAATGAGTTGTGGAGCCAGACTTATGGAGGCGCTGGTAGTGAGTCTGGGCAGTCAATTGTGCGAACAGTAAATGGATATACATTTGCAGGGTACACTGCGTCGTTTGGAGCAGGACTGAATGATGTGTGGTTGGTGAAGACAGATGCTAGTGGGAATGAGTTGTGGACTCAGACTTACGGTGGTGGAGATCAGGACTATGGT
>JAFCCG010000094.1 GCA_017610335.1 Chloroflexota bacterium
AGCATTTATTACAAGAAAAGCAGTTGGAAAAATGAAACAGGAAGAATACCTTATTCTTTTAGGCGGAGTAAACACGGCAACAATGATTTTTTCATTCTTTGTACTGTTTGCAGCCGGAAAGGCAAGAACAGGAAGCACTGTTGCAATAAACACTGTTTCAGAATTTGGTTCAATGGAATTGTTGCTTGTTGCAGGTGCAAGCCTTTTGGCGCTTGGCTTTGGCGCAATAGTAACAGGCTTTGTTGCATCAAAGGCATTAAAGCTTATTCAAAAAATTAATTACAGAAAAGCAAACTTTGCAATACTATGCCTTGTTACAGGCCTTGTTTTTTTCTTTTCAGGATTGCTTGGCGTTGCATTTTATTCTGTTGCTGCAGTAACAGGATTGGCAGCTGCAAATCTCGGAATTAAAAGATCAAACTCAATGGCTTTTTTAATGGTGCCAACAATAATGCGCTATCTGCCATTAGGGTGAAAAAACCCTGTAGAAATGATTTATAAAGGCAAAATTTGAATGCCTTGAATTGGCATTTATTGCCAAAAGAGCAGCAAGGAATTTATAAATAAAATAGGATTTCTACACCGCCGCCAAAATGGTTTGAAGGTTTAAAACCCCTATTTTAGGGTTTCGGAGGCTTGCTCAAATCGCTTCCTTTGCGAAAAATAGTAGAAAATAAAGGTTGAAACAAGGCCTGAGAGAATGCCTATTCCAGACAGGACATATAAAGCAGGCAACTCAATGCGCCAGCCGAAAACCAGCACCTTAAAAGCAATAGAAACCACTGCAAAAAAAATAGAAAAGGCAATCAAAAAGATAATAGCGGAAAGAAAATCCAAAATATTCCTAGTTGACCAACCACCTGTTTTGCCCTTGTTCATCTGTACAGTTTTCTACTAGGTCCTTTCCCCTATTTTAGACTTCCGATTTTCGCGTTTTTTTGCAAAATGGTTTGAAAACCACACCGCGTAAAAGGGTAATAGAAGCCAATTTAAGCAACCAACCAACTGCCTAATTTGTGCAACGCTTACTTTTATTAAACATTGTCCACACCTTTGTGAATCTTATTCCAAGCGTTTTATTTGAAAGTTTTGATTCAAACACAGTTCTCAAACCAATGCAACAAATAGATTAAAATAAGAGTTTTGTCTTAAGCCATATATGCTGTCAATCAAAAAAGGAACACTTGAAGCAATAGTGCTTGCTGCAAAGAACACTTTTCCAAACGAATTTTTGGCACTGCTTTCAAGCAAGGGAAAAAATAAAATAAGAAAAAATAAAATAATTGACGAATTTGTTTTGCTTCCTGCAATTTATGGAAGAACATTCAGCGGAATAAGACTTGACTTGATTCCGTATGACAACAGTATAATGGGAAGCGTACACTCACACCCATATGGACCGCCAATGCCAAGCAGAGCAGACTTAAGAGCATTCAGGGCAATGGGCGAAACTCATATAATTATTGCCAGCCCATTTAATCTGGATTCCTTCAAAGCATTTAACAAAGAAGGAAAAGAAATTAAATTGAAAGTGATTGAATGAAAAAAAAACGAAAATGAATTGAAAGTGATTGAATGAAAAAAGTTATCCTTGTAATAAGAGACGGATGGGGATTTAACCCAAAAAAGGAAAAGAATGCAATAAGGGCGGCAAACACTGAAAACACTGACAGACTAATGAAAAACTACCCAACCGTTTTGCTTAATGCTTCAGGGAAAGCAGTCGGATTGCCAAAAGGATTTCAGGGAAACAGCGAAGTGGGACATTTGACAATCGGAAGCGGAAGAATAATATTCCAACCAATGGAAAGAATAAACAAAGCAATTAAAACCGGGAAATTTTTCAAAAATAAGGAATTTCTTAAAGCCATTAAAAATTGCAAAAAAAACAAAAGCACAATGCATTTGATTGGCTTGCTTCAAAGCGAAGGAGTGCATTCACACGAAAACCATTTGTATGCATTGCTTAAACTCTGCAAAAGAAAAGGTCTCAAAAAAATACTTGTTCATGCAATAATGGATGGAAGGGACGCACCTCCAACAAATGGAATAAAACATTTGAAAAAACTTGATAAAAAAATAAAAAAAATTGGAATTGGAGAGATTGCAACAATTTCAGGAAGATATTATGCAATGGACAGAAACAAGCAGTGGAACAGGACCAAAAAAGCATATGACTGCATTGTTTTAGGAAAGGCAACACGTGAATTTAAAAATCCGGAAAAAACATTGCTTGAATGCTATAAAAGAAAGGAAACTGATGAATTCATAAAGCCAGAGAAAAGAAAAGGCTATGACGGATTTGGAAAAAACGACAG
>JAFCCG010000021.1 GCA_017610335.1 Chloroflexota bacterium
CAAAAGGAAAGCAGGCAATGATTTTTGCAAACACAAGAAAAAGGGCTGAAAATATTGCTGCACAGCTTGCTCCGCTTGTTGAAAAAGAGTTGAAGGCTGAGGAAAAAAATGTTTTGGGAAAGGAAGGAGAAAAAATTCTTTCTGCCTTAGAGTCTCCAACAGAACAATGCAGAAAACTTTCCAGCCTTGTTTCAAAAGGCGTTGCCTTTCATCATGCAGGATTACTTTCAAAGCAAAGGACTTTAGTTGAAGACGCTTTCAGGTCAAACAAGGTAAGGCTTATTGCCGCCACATCAACTTTGGCAGCTGGAATTAACCTTCCAAGTCATACTGTAATCATTCCATCGCTTTACAGGTATACTGCTGCAGGAATGGTCAGGATTCCGGTTGCAGAATTCAAGCAATGTGTTGGAAGGGCAGGGCGTCCAAAATTTGATGTGGAGGGGCGTGGCATTGCTGTTGCAAGGTGTGAAACAGAAAAAGACGAGCTTTTGGAAAAATATGTTAATGGTATAATAGAGCCTGTTGAATCAAAGCTTGGGATTGAGCCAGTTCTTAGAACTCATATGCTTGCCCTTGTTGCAAGCAATTTTGTTTTTGACTCTGCAAGCACGGAGTCTTTTTTCAAAAAAACCTTTTATGCAAAGCAGTTTGGAAATTTGCAGGTCTTGTTTGAAAAGCTGCAGCGCGTGCTTGAAGAGCTTGTGGAAATGGGCTTTGTTGAATCTGATGAAAAAAGGTTTGTGGCAACTGCTTTGGGAAGGCGCATAAGCGAACTTTATCTTGACCCAATGAGTGCTTTTGAAATGATTAAGGGAATGAAATCTTCTTCAAAATTTTCTCCTCTTTCATACCTTTTCCTTTTATGCAATTGTGGTGAAATGATGCCATGGCTTTCTGTTCCAAAAGCAAAAGAGCCAGAGCTTTGGGAGCAATTGCAGCTGCACAGGCTTGAAATGCCGGTTGATCTTGACAAAGAAATGTTTTTTGATTTGAATTTATTGCGCAAATTTAATACAACTGAAATGATTGGTTTGTGGATTGATGAAACAAGAGAGCAAACCATTATGGATGATTTTAAGACCCAGCCAGGAATTTTGCATGCAAAGCTTAATCGTTGTGACTGGCTTTGCTATTCTGCTCTTGAAATTGCAAAATTGCTGAATCTTGAAATGCATTTTATTGCCTTGTCAAAACTTAGAAAAAGATTAAAGTATGGTGTAAAAGAAGAGCTTTTGTGCCTTACAGCGGTCAGGGGCATTGGGAGGACAAGAGCAAGAAGGCTTTGGCGCAGCAATGTAAGGTCTGTTGCGGATTTGAAAAAAATTGACAAAAAGGATTTGTCAAGAATTTTGGGCGAAGGAATCGCAAAAAAGATAAAACAGGCAATTGGACAATAGGTAAGGGGGGCAATTTGGCAAGAATTAATTATCAATAAAGTAAGTGAATTGAAGGCTATTTTTACCTCCTGCACAAAATTTATTAAGGTTAAAAGTATTCTATTAATGAAAATATAGGCCTTTGAGTGAACATTTGCAGGTCTGCTTATAGAATGTGTTCTTAATGGATAATCCTTTGGAAAAAGTTGTTGACATATTCAAGAAAGGATACTATTTTCTTGAAGACCGTTATTACCATGTTTTGGACAAAATAAACACTTATGTTCCTGTTTACAAGGTAATTGATCCAATTGACAAGGCTTTTCCATCCTTTATACTTTTGATTGCGTTGGTTGTTTGTTTAATAATTCTTTTTTCTTTCATTGCAATTCCATCAGTTGCATTGAATGCAACCTTCAGGGTATTTGACGATAATGATAACCCAATTGAAGGCGCACATATTTCTGTTGCATTTTTAGATGAAGCAATAGGCCTTGATACTGATGATTTTGGAGAAGTAAATCTTTCACTTCCGCAAGACAGTGTTGATGCAATGGTAACTGTTTCAAAAGATGGGTTTGATGTTTTAAATCAAACAATAACTATTAATTCAAACGATTTAATCGATTTTACTTTAAGCAAAACAAGAATAATCTTACAGGAAACAAAATACACTATCTATGTTGTTGACAACGGGACAAACAGGCTCATAAAAAATCAGGCAATTATTGATTTTACTTGTTCAACAGGTGCAGGGGCGCCTAATGTTCCTTCAAGTTCAACAGGCGAATTCAAAAATATTACTGTTTCAGGAGACTGTGGAACGCTTGTTGCAAAAGTCACTGCAGAGGGTTACCGGCAAAAATCAGGCGTTGCGATTACAAAAAATCCAACAACAATAAAGCTTGATTCAATTAAAACAACAACAACAATAAATGTGCTTGTAAAAGACCATTTGGGCTTGCCTGTTTCAGGTGCATCAGTAAAGCTTTTTGATAGCTTCAATGCTCTTGCCAAGTCTACTTCAACTGACAGCAGCGGCCTTGTGTCCTTTGAGGATGTGGTTCCAGACACCTACAAAGTTACTGCCAGCTATTCTGATGGTAGCTATGCGGAAGAAGAGGGGGTTCAGGCAATTGCAGGTGTTCAAAAAATGGTTACCCTGTCCTTTGTTGAATTGCTTGAAGGAAGAAAAATTTTCATGAACTTTATTGATTCGTCAACAAAAGCAAACATTGCAAATGTAAAAGTCCTGATTTATGCAAACAATACTTTGCTTGATTCAAAAACAAGCGATTCTTCCGGAAGGATTGAACGCATGGTTGATGATTCCAATTCAACTTTTGTAGTTGTTGTATGGCACGACAATTACCTTACAAAAATAGTTTCAAATGTCGTGGTAATGGATGCCGCACAAACCATTCCACAGTCAATACCCCTTACTATTTTAGACCCTTCCGGCCTGAATAATGGAAAAATTTTGGTTCACAGTTTTGATTATGAAAGCAAGGAAAATCTTGAGGGTGCCAAAGTCTACATTTTCAATGATGCTTTTCCTGAAATAATTTTGAATTACCCTTATAACTTAAGCAATTCTGACGGTAACATCCTGTTTGAAAAAATGCCCGCGGGCCTGTATTTTGCAAAAGCAAAAGTCAACCCTGAAGGCATAAGTGAAACAAAGGAATTGGTTGCTGGAGGACTGATTTCACTTGAAATAGTGCTTGTTACAACAGAAGGCAATATTGAAGTGGAAGTTGTTGACAGTAAAACCGGAATTGCGATTTCAGGCGCCGAAATAATCTTTTTTGATTACTTGACAGATTCTGTACTGCAAGGCGGAGTAACTGATGAAGATGGAAAGTTTGAATCAGAGCCATTCAAGTCAAACAAAATCATTTACCTGGCTGCAAGTAAAGAAAATTATATTAATGCAATAAGCGCACCAATGCCAATAATTGCAAAAAGCACCACTGATTTAAAGATTGAACTGGTGTCAGTCTATGACCTTCCACCTGACAGAAATATTTTAATTGACTTTGAAGGCTTTTATAGCGATTCAGCTGTAACAAACAAGGTAAATTCGCTTGAATCAGGTCCTTTAGGCCAAAGGTATTATGCAAAATTCAGCCTACTTCTTCCAACTGATGCAAATTATTCAAATATTGCCCATCACTTACGAGTAGGGCCTGAAAGCATTGCAAAAAGCCCTGATGTGCTGCCCCAACCACTTGACTTTATAGTGCGACTTTTGGATTATGCCAATTCTTCGCCGCATTCAACAACTGTTTTCAGCAACTGCTATAGTGATGACCCTTTTTCAAACCCTGATTCCTGTATTACAAACTCGGCGGCCAAGCAGGCAAATACTGTCTGGCTAGAAGCCACCAGGCTGTCATTATATGAGCTTGTGCTTTACCTTGAAATTGAGGAAAATCTTGAAGACGGAACAGAAATTGACCTGCATTACCAGGGAAAAGCAATAATTGACAATAGCGAGTTCATAACAGAGCCTTTTTTGCAAAGCTTTAGAATAGGCGAGCCTATTTGTACTTCTCCTGATTGCCCAATGGCAGTTGTAAGATTTTGGCTTCAGGATCAGAACGGAACAACAATAGTGCTAAATGCATTTGAAGATGAAGATGACTTTGAGGAAGGAACCCAAACAGAACTCAAAAGCTATTCAAGTTATGACCTGCTTTACGAGCTTCATAACACAAGCGGGAGAAATCTTTCGCTAAGCCTAAGCTTTGAAAACAATAGCCCTTCTGGCATTATTTCAATAGAAGACAATGACACCTATACGGCTTTTTCCGGAATTACTGTTGAAAAAAATACAATTACTTCAAGCGGCTCGCCAATTAATTTGCAAACCGCTGAAGAGGCTGCGTTTACCAAAATCAGGGCCATGCTAACGTCATCACAAGAACAGCTTGAGCAGACACTTTTCTTTTCCGTTATTGCAAGCGAAGAGCTTGTATTGAATATTATTCCAACAGTTCTTATTCCAGGTGATAAAAGCCAAACAATAAGCGGAACTGTTAAGTCACAGAATGATTTGCCTGTTATAGGAGCCACGGTAAATATTTTCCTTCCTGACGACAGTTTGTTTGAATCACTTACAACAGATGATGTTGGAAGTTTTGTTTCAAGTCCATTGCCTTCGCTTGAACCAAATCAAAAGATAAAAGTTAAAGCAAGTGCGCCTGGCTTTAGCGAAACAGAAGTTGAAATAAAGGCTAATTGGGGTTCTTATTTTGACCCAAAATATAATTGCATTGAAGTTCCTGCCTTGGAAAGTGAAGAGGTGCGCACCTTCACTAATGTAAATCCAGGCAATACTGGTAACTTTGATGTTATCAACAACTGTGAAGCTCCTGTTGAAATAATGTTTAACAGCAAGCTCAAAGTCTTGCCTGAAACAATTATCATTCCTTCAATGGGACGTGCTGTGGCAACATTTACTGCGGATAATCCTGTTGGAGGCGAAGAGGTTTTTCTTGGTCAATATCCTATTTATGTCAAGGCAAAATTACAGGGTGATGTTCGTTTTGTCAATGCAATAAAAGTACTTGTTATAATCTCCGACCCTATGGGAAGCTGTTACAGCATTGACAAAACCAGTTTCAATCTTGTTGAATCAGCTGAAGATACTGGGGAAATAACAAATGACTGCGCAGTCCAGTTTAATGATGCTTGGGCTCCTGAACTTGCACTTGATTCATTTAAAGCAATAATTAAAAGAGACGATATTGAAATCCCTGGCCTTTTCGACTTTAATTGGGGTGTCAAGATTGAAACAAACCTTTCAAAAACAGTTCAGGTTCTTTTTGACGAGATAAGTGAAGAGACCTGGAAAGAGTTTTACATTCCAACAGGGACTGACGCAGGTCCTGGTTTTACTGTCAATAAAAACATAATTGTTGATATTGGAAGTGGAATAGAAAACATAACAAACTTAAAGTTTGAGGTCATAGTTCCTATTTTGTTCCATGACGTTAATAATGCCCCCTCAGATTACAGTACAATTGCCAACATAAAGAACAATATTGTGGTTGATGGCCAAACAGTCAATGTCCCTGAATGCACTGAGAGCAATTGTACCTGGGAAACAAGTGGGAGTGTAAGTGATGCTGAAACATGCAACTATATCTCAAGCAGTTGCTATTATAACTCATTTGAAATGGACCTCAGCAGGGAATCAATTAACAGCATAACCTTTCCAATATACAATTATGAAAACACCGCTTTTCTTTATTTTAAACTAAAGGGAACAGTTATACAAACATCTTATGGCTTTGAGATTAACAAGGAGCAGGCAGACATTGAACTCGGGCCACCGCCCTCAAACCTTTTCAACTCATCAATTGTGCCAATTAGAAACATGGGTTTTGTTCTTGGAAAAATTGATCCAAATCTTGCGGAATTAATTGTCGGAGGCCAGTATGCAGTAGAGGACGCTAACATAATTGTGTACAGTTCAAATTCCAATGTCGAGTTATGGCTTGTTGACAATATTGTTTATGCTAAATATATTGGCGAAGACCTTGATACAATGCCAGAGCTTACTCCTTTTACAATCAAAAATCTTTTATTGAATACAACCCAATATAACCTGATTTACGTTGATGATTATGTTAATGAATTGAGGTCTGGTTAAAATGTCCTTGAAAAAAACAATACTTGTTTTTGCAATTCTTGCTGTTTTCCTAAGCAATGCTATGGCTTTAGAGCTCTTCTATAAAAGCAATATGTATGTAAACCTTAACAAAACAGAGTTTGCTCCTGGTGAAACACTGGAAGCAAATGTTGACATAATGAATTCTGAGAAATTCCCTATTGCTGAAGCATATCTTGTATTCGAGCTGGTGCAAGGTGAAGAATATTACTACCCAAGCCAAACATCCGATTCAGACAATGTTTTCTTTGAAGAAAATGTTGAAGGAATAAACATTGCTCCCTTTGACAGGGTTTCCAAAAGCTTTTCCTACAATCTTCCGGAAGACCTTGCGCCTGGAAATTACAGGCTTGATGTTTATGCCAAAACAAAAAAGACCCATTTGGTTGGGGCTCCGCATATTTTTGGTTCGCCAAAATCCATTATATTTACAGTTTCAGGTGGCAATGGGCGCTTTCCAGAAGCAAAATTTGTGAGAACAAAGACAAGGTTTCACCAGTTTTTGGGCCCTATTGGCCCTGGAATTGATGCAGGTAAAGAAATTGAAAACGAGGTATTTGTCCAAAACGATTCTGAAAATGCACTAAAAAATCTTACCTTGTTTGTTGGATTGTGTGAGTGGGATGACACAAGCTGTGATTCCTACAGTTCAAAAGCCACTATGAAAATTGCCTCACTTGGCCCTGGTGAAGAAAAATCTGTTAGTGTACAGCTTACTGCTCCTGAAATGCCAGGAGCATATGCCATAAGGCTTGAATTAAGGGAAAGTGACGGCAGGCTTATTTCATTGTATAGAAACAGAAGCATTGTTTACGGCGGAACAGCCAAAATACATCAGCTTAATGTAAGTGATTACATTTTCAACGAAGGTGATGAAGGAAGCCTTGAAATGCTTATTGGGCCTTCGCCAGACCATTACACTTGGCCTTCTTTTGACAATTTCATTGCAAAGGTTTGGGTTGAAGACGTAAGGGACAACAACAAAGTTGTTTTTAGTGAAGAAATTCCAATTGCATCAATAGCAAGTCCTGATTTAATAAAAGAAAGTGTTGCTTTTTCCGCTGAAAAAAATCTTGATTTGTTTAACGTATGCGGTGAAATCTCAAAAGATGGAACCGTGCACGAATACATCTGCTATTTGGTTGATGCCAGCCTGTTTCCTGCAAAAGTGCAGGAAAGTGAAATTGATGTGCAATGGGATTATGATTTTTCAGAAGGTGTCCTAAATCTTGTTTTTTCAAATACTGATTCAGAAGTAATTGAAATGGATGCAGCATTTCTTTTAATGGGCTTTTCAAGCAACAATCTTGTTGCCACAAAGTCTTTGAAAGGCGTTTCCCCTGTAATGGAAGCTGTTGAAATCCCTCCCAAAAATTTTGTTCTTATATTGAACAATTTTATAACAAAAAAACAGCAAAGGATTGAAATAAATCTTGAAGGGCTGGAAATAGCTCCTTCGGTAAAGTCTTGTGCTGAGCTTGGCGGAATCCTTTGCTCTGCAGAACAAATCTGTGACAATCCTATGAAAAGCTCTGACAGCCCTGTTTGCTGCCTTACAGAATGCAAGGCAAGGATAAGTACAGGGCAGAATGAGATTCCATGGGGTGCTGTTTATTCTTTTATTTTTTGGATTATTGTGATAATGCTTGTGCTATTTGTATTTTACAATATTTATATAAGGACAGGCGGCAGAGGCGATGAAGAGCAGCTTGGAGGCGGTGTTATTGAAAACGATTTATAGTATTGCCTTAATTGCGGTATTTTTAATTGCTTTTGCAAACTTTGTTTTTGCCTCGCCAGGCGACCTTATTTCAATGGACGGCTGCACAACAACTATTTCAGGTGGCAAGCACTGCCACTATAATGACAATTACCTTGACTTGCAGAACGGAACAGCGAATTTTAATTTTGACATTGATTTCGACAAGGCCTTTACTGTTATGGATGACGGAAACGGCGGAATAACCTATGTTGTGCCAATGCTTACCACAATGAGCATTAGCAATTTTATTACATATCAGATTGTATGTATTGATGGTGCAACAGGTTCCGGAATTAATGCTATAGATTTGCTTGTTGACGGAAAAAAGGTTGGTGACAATTATTCTGTTGTTGCCGGTGACAGTTGCTTAGGCGGTAACCTAATTTTCGAGGGAACACAAACGCCTATTAAGTTCCTTTTTTCTGAAGCGGGTTTTCACGAGGTTGAACTTATTATGGCTGCACAAAATAATGGTAACTGCGGCCAAATTGTTGCCCAGTTTTCGGTTATTATAGTTCATCCTGTTTTTGCAATAAATGGCACTTCTTCTCAGAATATTTCATTTTCAAAAGATGAACCGGAAAAAACATTTTACATAACTTGGACAATTTCAAATCTTGGCACCTCAATCGGGGTTCTTGAAGAAATTATTGCCGTCGGCTGCGGTGCAGAATTTGAATGCAGTTTCCCGGGTTTTGGGGAATTGAATATCAATCCAAACGAAACGATTATTGTTATTGAAGAGATTAAGGCAACAAGGCCTGATTCTATAATGGCTCCTGTGCTTGTGCACGAGTTTGGAGTTGAAATCAATTATACTGATGTCTTTGGGGCAAATGATTTGTACAAGAAAGGGCATCAGCCGGTTGAAGTTTCCCTTTTGTGGAATGAGCAGGAGCGTTTCCATGTTGAACTCTTTGGCGGTGTTGAAAATTATTGCATTGGAAAGGACGGAAAGCTTGGCGGAACAGGTCCTGGAGAGATTCCACATGTGCTCTTCAACTGGGCCTGGTCAAGTATTGGAATTAATGAGCCAGGCAAATATAGCTGTGACAGGGAAACAATGGGCGATCTTGAGTTTATTTACTGTGATCCAACACAATTCAGCATAGAGCTTTTAAAAAGGCTTAACATGATTTACAACTTTTCACTTTCAGGAGACTTTGACAAGGCAGTAAATCTTGAGCATTTTCAGGCTTATCTTATTGGGGACAATATCAATGATGATTTCAGAAAAGATTTTGACTATTATTATACCACAACAGAATTTTTTGGAGATTCCTGGTATAATGCCCAAGATTCCCCTTGGGACCTTTACTTTACTGATGAAACACGTTTGATATTTAATCCTTCTCAGATTGATTCAGGATTATATAATGTACAAATTTATTTTGATTTCGAAGGTGATTCTTATGAGTTCTTTTATGGAGATAAAGAACTTTCTGCAACAATAACGGTAAGATTCACCAAGATTAGGGATCCGCTTGTTTCAAATCCTCTTTATTATTTACCTTTTAATGGAGAAGTTGGTTTACACAGGGTTGATTCAGACGAAACTATAGAGCGAAAAGGATATGGTCTTGGATTCCAAGGAGACGAGCTTAGGATTGATGAATTCAGAGCAGGTTCTTTTATTGTAACAAAAGGAGATGGTGAAAAAATAGTGCAAACCCATCTTATTCAGGACTTTGGCAGTTCCAATGTTACTGAAAGAGGTCTTATTCTTTCAATTTCAAAAGACAGTTCTTCAATTACCTTTGCTCCATCTTATGCAACACCTGTAATAATGGAAATTGATGCAAACAGTTCAAGAGTGGATGGTTATTATTCTGTGCATGACCGCACAACCACTATTGCTTCTCCAATGCCTTATATGAATCTTTGGACAGGTTTTGGTTCAACCCCAATGATTTGTGCCAATTTTGATGAAAGCGCTTTGTATTACCGAATGCATGATTCTACCGCTTTAAATGTTCCCGATATTGTAAGTTCGCCTGAAAATCCAACATATGGATTTACCTGGATGGACATTCCTGTTGCAAACAGACAAGGCAAGGTTTTCCTTGAAACTGTCTTTTATACTCCTTCTGACGTTGATTATACTCTTAGAGGTGCAAGTACAATTTTGATGAGTCCTGCTGGTACAGGTCAGGCTGTTTCCTTAAATTATAAAAGAATGAGTCCAATTATTGAAAATGTGTTTGCCCTTGTAAGAGATGAATATGTTTGTGTCAGCTTTGAAGGTGATGCCGTTGAATTTTGGTGGAATCCACAAAAGCTTATTCAGGACCTTGACGGAATAAAGGCATTGGAAATAAATCCTGCATGGACTGATGATTGTTCTGTTGAAGGCAATGTCAGGTGAATCCAAAAAATTAGTATGGCTCAATTAGCTTGTTAAAAAAAAACACTACTGCCATTGGCATCTGTTCATTACTAAAAGAAAAACATTACTGCAATCAGAATCATAATCAGTACAAGGCTTATCCAAAAGGATGGTTTGCGAAACAGTCTGCTTGGCTGCCCAAAATTTCCTTCTGAAATTTTGTTTCCTTCAATTGCCTTTGCCCTTTTTTTTCTGCTGAGCTTTCCGCCGCCTATTTGTGCAATTTCCTTGCTATATTTTAGCCATGCGCCTGGCTTTTTCAGTTCCTGCAGTGTTTCGTGTGTCAATTCCACAAACCCTTTTTCCCTTTCAGGAACCTTTTCTTCAACAAAAATTTCGCCTGTTACAGCGCTTATTTCAAATTCATAGGTTTGCCCTGCAATTGTTGCAAACGCAAGCCACATTGGGTAATATATCTCCTTAAAGCCTGTTAGCACAACATCATTTCTGTCAGCTTCCAAAAGCGAAGCGGTTTTAAGCAATGCAATCTTTTCTGCTTCGATTTTTGAAAAAATTGCCTTTCTTACTACAATAGGGTATTTGTCATCCAGTTCCTGCAACAGCTCTGCTTCATCAGGCATTGATTCAACAAGCTCTTCACTTAATTCGGCTGTTTCGCCGCTGAGTGCAAGCCTGCCGTGCTTTGTTTTCCCAGTTGGTTTTCCATTTTTTTCAAAGGCCACATCATAATAAAATAAATAAAATGGGGAGAGAACAAGTTTTACTTCCCCCTTTTCAAAGCTTTTCCAATTCTTTTTGAGAATTATGTTCTCAACAAGCTCTGCAACCTTTTCAAGTGGAAAAGATATTGGAAATACTGGTGTTCCTACAAACATGCTAACCTAATTATGTGCCAAAATAGTATAAAAAGCTGCTTAATTCCGGTAATTGGATTGCTACTAATGCCTTCCGAAGATGCTTCCTGTGCTGGGCTTTGGCTTCTTTCGTTCAGCAATTTTTTTTCTAATTTCCGCACCAATTTGATTTTCAGTCATTCGTGGGTTCTCTTGTCTGACGTTCTTTTCTATTATTGATCTCCGGAGCCTTCCGGATACTTCGGCTTGCTTTTGCGCTGTAGTCTTTTTCACATTCAATTTTTGTCTTCCAGATCCACTGCCTTTTTTGCTCTTAGGTGTTCTTACCATACTATCACCTTTAGCTTTTTTTGTTTAAAAGCCTTTACCTGCCTGGTCAATTGCCGGAAATTTTACTGAGTTTCTTTCTTTTTAATAATCTTTACTTTGCTTGGTGTTACAAGTATATGTTCGTGGCTTATTCTTGCAATATCTCCGTTAATGCCTTCAATGCCTGCTTTTACTTTTGTTATAAGCTCTTTGAGTTTTATTGCATTTCTTTTGCTTAATTCGTTTATATTAACAAGAATAATGTTCCCTGCTTTAGCTTCTGTTATTACTGTTTCAACATCTTTTTCTGTTGTGATTGTAATGGGTTTTACAAAGGCATCTGCGTCCTCGTAAATTGTGTCATCTTCTGCGTCCAAATTGTTCAAAAAATTCTCTATGTCTATTCCGTCATCTTTCTTTAAAATTTTTTCCAAAAAAGCCATTTTAATTCACACTCCCGAATTCAAATTATACTAATTTGCCCCCAATTCTTTTTTTAACGTTATCGCCAAGAAGTCTCCTTATAAAAAGGCTGGTGAAAGGCGGTATGTTTATTATATAAATTGGAAAAATAACCGTTTTTAGGGGTTTGATGAGAGCGAATCAGGCTTTAGTGGAAATCTCTGCTGAGTAATTTTCACCGGAAACCCGCCCTCTTTCAGTGTCTTTAAAAGGGAAAAATAGTACTATTGTAATAGTTCTCAAATTTCAGTGGAGTGCCTAAAAAATGAAAGCCTACAAATACAGGGTTTATCCAACAAAAAAGCAGATAACTGAAATAAATCTACAAATAGAAAAAAGTAGGCAGTTATACAACAAACGCCTTGCCTTGAAAAAGGACGCTTATAAAAATAAGGGCATTAATCTGTTAAGAAAAGACTTATACAAGCAAGTAAAGGGAAATAATGAAATGCACTCGCAAGTCAGTCAGAATATAGCTGACAGGATTGACAAAGCATACAAAAACTTTTTTGCTAGAATCAAAAATTGTGAAAGAAAAAAAGGCTTTCCAAGATTCAAAAAATATGGAACTTACAACAGTATCACGCTTCCCCAAATATTTAATCAAAACAATATTGGTAAGAAAACTTATTTTCCAAAAATCGGCTGGATGAATGTAAAATATCACAGGGTACTACAAGGAACACCAAAAACAATGACACTCAAAAAAGCCAAAAGTGGAAAATACTTCATCACTGTTTGCTGTGATAATGTGCCTAAAGAAAGGATAAAGGTTGGCAATGGTAAAGTTGGCATAGATTTTGGCCTGAATCACTTCATCGCCACAAGTGATGGCAAGTTCTTTGACCACCCAAAACCAATGAGGAAAATGTCAAAAAAAAGAAAGATACTGGCAAGAGAATTCAGCAAAACAAAAAAGAAAAGCAAGAACAAAAACAAGGCGAGAATCAAGCTGGCCGGAGTGGATGAACAAATAACCAATACAAGAAACGATTTTGGCTGGAAACTATGCAGAAAACTTATTGAAAAATATGGGGTAATATATGTGGAAAATTTGAATGTAAAAGGAATGGTAAAAAACCACTATCTTGCCAGAGCAATAACTGATGTTTCTTGGAGTGATTTCACAAACAAACTTTTTTTCAAGGCTGAAAGCGCTGGCGGAAAAGTAGTGAAAGTGAATCCAAAAAACACAAGCCAAAAATGCAGTGGGTGCGGAGAGGTTGTCAGGAAAACACTGGCTGTGAGAACACACGAATGCCAGCACTGCGGCCTGAGAATAGACCGGGATGTAAACGCTGCACGGAATATACTTTCTATAGGAGAGATAGGGCAGGAACTGCCCAAATATAAGCCTGTTGGAGATGAAGCCTATACTGACGGCATAAGCCCAAAGCAAGCATTGTTAATGAAACAGGAAATTCCTCTGCAATAGCGGAGGATAGTTCACAAAGCTTCGCTCGGCTAAGACTACATAATTTTTTGAGGTAAGGAATGCGAATTTCTCTTTTGTCTCTGGTTTGTTTTCTCAATCAAGCAGGCTTTTTAATTTATGAGCTATAATAGATACACTCCCGATTTTTCAATAAATTTCATTCAACACAAAGTTAATTATAGGTGGGTTTTGATTGATTGAGTCAAATTTGCATGAAAATATTTTCCAGAGACAATTTGATAAAAGTACTGTTTTTACCAACAGAACCACAATAACACCACATTATACACCTAACAATCTTCCTTTCAGGGATGGTCAGATTGACGTAATTTCACAAATTCTTTCCTCTTCTTTGCATGGTGCAAAGCCTGATAATCTTTTCATTTATGGCAAGGTTGGAACAGGAAAAACTGTTACAGTAAACCATGTTCTTTCACAATTGCAGGAATTTATTGCTCACAATACTGAAAAAAAAGTCGAGTTTGCATATGTTAATTGTAGAAATCATAATACAAAATACAAGGTTTTACTCAAAACTTTGTCAAAATTCTTTCCGGAACAGGATTTTATCGGATATAGCAGTGCCTTTGTTTATGAAAAACTACTCAAGCATGCAAGTCAGGGCAAGCAGTTAATTCTTGTACTTGACGAAGTTGACAAAGTCAAAGATCTTGACGAATTAATTTATGCTTTGACAAGATCAAATGATGAATTACAAAATGGCGGTATTGCAATTATTGGAATTAGTAACAATCTTTTTTTCAAAGACAAGCTTGATGTCAGGACAAAGAGTACTCTTTTGCAGAAGGAAATGGTTTTTCCGCCTTATAATGCGCAGGAACTAAAAGCAATTCTTGAAGAAAGAATAAAAACCGCATTCAAAGCAGGTTGTGTTGAGGACTCTGCAGTAAATCTTGCAGCTGCAATGGCTGCACAGGAATCAGGTGATGCAAGGGCTGCTGTAATGTTAATGCTTCGCGCAGGAGAAGAAGCAGACAAGTCTTTGGGTTTAATGGTAAGAGACGAACATGTAAGGCTTGCAAAAACAAGAGTTGAAGAAGAGGTTACTCTTAGCATGGTTGAAACTTTGCCAAAACAACAGCAGCTTGTTCTTTATTCTCTTTCAATGATGACTGTTATGGGCAAAGGTTATGGAAAGCTTAATGGAAGTAGGGAAGAAGGCGTCTTTTTCTCAGGCGATGCATACCGTGAATATGAAAGAATTGCTTCTTCAATGCAGCAGCAGGTTGTTTCTTCCCGCTGGTTTAGAGAATACGTAAACGAACTTGAAACATACGGCCTTCTAATCACCACTGCTTCAGGAAAAGGTATCAGGGGAACAACTACTTTAATCAAGCTTGGTTTTGACGCAAAAAAGCTAAGGAAAGCGCTGGAAAAAGAACTAATATGCGCTTAAGCATTTAGCTATGCCCCGATTGGGTGGGGGTTCGAATCCAGGTTTTTAAACAAATTCAGCAAGTTTTTTCTGTTCAGGCTGTTCGTTTTGAAACACACTATCTATTTCCTGGCTTGCAAGTTCCAGTCTTTGTTTTAGGTAATCGCTTAGTTCAAATTCAACTGAGAGCTTTTTTGCAATGCCTAAGTATTTTCTTACTCCGCCCTCGTTTACTGTTAGAATAATTTTGTCCTGTCCGCATTTTGGACATTTTCCGTTTAAGGGAATTCTTCTAATGCTGGCATTGCATTTTGTGCATCTAAAATGTTGCCTGCTAAAAGCCCTTGTATTTCCAATAATATCAGGCATCAAATGTGTTACCATTACCCTTTCCAACGCATCCTTACTGTCAACTGCTTCAATTCTTCCTTGTAATCTTGCCTGTGCTCTTAGTTTTTCTTCCATTGTGTTAAGTACTACATACTTTGAATATACTGGGCCTGCATCAAACTGTGTTGTTGAATGAGAAAATCCAAATCCACTATATTGTCCTTCTTTTCCCAAAATATGTTCTATTCTTTTCAGACTGCCGCTATCTGACGGAGCAATCTTTTCTGCATTTTCATAAAGTTCCAAAGGATATTTGCTGCATATTTCCATATCATAACATTCGTTGTCTATTTCTGTTGGTTTTAATGCAACTGTAAAAACAAGCGAGGCATCCATTCTTCCTCCAAGTTGAGCAAATTGTCCATTAAAAGCATCAGGCTGTCCTGGTCCCCGTCCACGTTTCTTCGTTTTGTTTGGTGAAAGTAGGGGTGTGCAAAGCAGGCTCTTGCTTTTGTGTATCCAAGAATCCGTCCGGTTATTGCAGCAGAAGTGTGTGGCGCAAGTCCTAATACTAGCTGGCCAATCATATCCTCTCGTTTTTTTGCATTAAAATATGGTTCCAGTTTGTAAAATCTTACAAGCAATTCGTCAATGAATTTTGAAACAGTTACAAAGAAATCTCCTGCGTTTTCATTAATTACAATATCCTGTGGTAATATTTCAACAACTTGTCCTTTGTCCACAAGTTCGTTTCCAAAAGTATCTTTTTCATAACCCAATTCTCTTGCTTTTTCCACACTTATTCCAACCTCTTCTGGTTTGAAATGAGTTAAGGGTGCATCAATTGCTTCATATCTTATTGTTGCGTCTCTAAAAATATGCAAATCATATTTTGCTCTCAGAATTCCTTTCTCTAATGGCTCGGCATCTTTTCCTTCATTTATCATACCTTTGACTCCTTTTACAATATCAGGCATTCTTATTCCTAAATTTTCAAGTGCTGCTCTTACCAATTCTTGCAGGTCAACACTTCTTTTGCTATAAGCTTCAGTTTCACTTCCGCATTTGCCGCATTGTTTTTCTTTGGTTAGAGAACCGCAGCTTGGGCAAATATTTGTGTTTTCAGTTCTTATCTTACACTCGTAGCAAAATGGCTGTTCTCTTACTGCTTCGCATTTTGGACATTTGTATAATCCAATTTCAACATTTACTGAGCCTTCTTTTCCTTCCCCTGTGCTTGTCATCGCCTTATTTATTGACCTGATGTTTCCTCCGGCTGCTCCTAATGGAAAAAGAACATGCGGGTTTCCTGCCATCTTTCTTGGTTTGCTTGCTTCAGGTCTTCCCATTCTTGCTCCAATCCATGTTCCTGCCAAATCTCTTATTGGAATTCCTGACGTAAGGTTTAGAGCCGAAATTACACCGGAAGATTTTTCAATTGCCTGTTCAAGCTTTTCAGTTCCTTTTTCAATTCCCAACGTTTTTTCCATTGCATTAAATTTATCAACATTCAAATGAATTTTTCCTTCTTTAATTTCGTGGCACGCTCCAATTTTTTCAAGAATCTTTTTCACAGCAGTAAAATTTTCTTCGTCTTTTTCAAAAACAACCTGGTTATTTTCTTTTTCAGTATTTTTTTCCTTGTCCTTTTTTTCTGTTCCCTTATATTTTTTTCCTGTTTTCAAAAATTTTGCAAGTTGTAATATTTCTTTTTTGTCAAGAACGTTGTAGAAAAAAAGTGCGTTTGGGTGCAATGGCAAATGGTATTTTTTTGACAATTCAAGTGCTTTTGTAATACTTACATTTTCGTCACCTTTTGCAATGTCAGCTTCTTTAGATCTTTTCAATTCAGGAATTTCTTTTGCTTTTTCTCCAAGTTGTCTTTTTACTTCTTCAACCCACCATTCATGACAATAGCCTGCCGGAACAAGCGGATGTGCACTGTATCTAAAATCTCCAACACTTATCAATAAATCTCCCAGGAAAAGAATTTTTTCAACTCTTGGCTTGATTTTTATTGCTTCATCCAATGTATTTACTTTGACAACACTTCCACTGTAAAGTCTTACAATTGGTCCTTCAATACTGTCAACAGGAGACATTCCTGCTGCCTTTCCGGGTCTTTCAACCTTCATTTGTGTAGCGTTTGCAATAAAGCCTTCAAGAAGATGCATTGTTGCAGGATGCAATCCCTTGCCCATAATTCCCATATTTCTTGCTCTTCCATATCTTAATCTAAATCCGCCTGGTCTCATAGGGTATGCTAAAATAGGACGACCTGCTGCAGCTCCAATCAAATACTTTTCATTTGGCTTTAGCTTTCTTTCACCTGAATCAGATTTGCTTACTTTTATTATTCCTTCAAGCCAGTTCCAGTCAAGCTTTAATTTTTTTGCAAACTTTAATATCTTTGGAGCTTTCAAGGCAACGCCTTCGCTTAACACAAGGCACATTCCTCCACGAATCCTGTTTTTTGGAATTCTTGGCAAATCCCTGTTGATTGCTACTTCTCTTTCTTCTGTCGGCTCGCCGTTTATACAAACCGTGCAGTTTCTTACAATCATTCTTACTTCGTCGTCGGTTGGCTTGTATTGTCTTGTAACAATTTCATCATAAATCTGACATTCTTCAACATATCTTTCAACCTCGTCGTCGGTTGGTTTGTATTTGTCAATTTCTAAAATATTTCTTGCATAATCTCCCAAAATTAATGGCAGTACCTGACTTGTTCCGCCTGCTGCTCTTATTGGTCCGGCATAATAAATGTCAATATATTTTGAGCCGTCTGGATTTTTGTTGATTTCAACTCTTGGCACTCCGTCCAATGGAGCAACAACTACGCCCTCTGTATTCAGTACAAGAGATGTTTTTATTGCCTGTTCTACTCTTTTACTTTCATCTTCTATCTTGCACCATTTTTGTTCAAGGATTTCTCTGAACAATTGGAATATTGCTTCAAGCCTGTCTCCCTTTTTTTCTTCAAAAACTTCTCTGTATCTTTTTGCAATTCCAATCGGTCCGATAATTGTTTCAGTTCTGTCAGCAAGATCGGCAACAGGTTTTGACTCAATACCTGTGCTTAAATCAAAACCTTTTTCTTTTGCTTTTTCTGCAACTGCGAGTTGTTTTTCAACTTCTGCAACCATATTGTTGTAATATTTTTTCACAACAGGTTTTGCTTCAATATCAAGGTCAAGTTTCATATGGTTTAGTCCTTTTTTTTTCAATCCTTCAATTCTTTTTTTCTTCAGTTCTTCTTTTCTACAAAATAATTTTCACTAATTTTTCCTGTTTTCATTTCGTAAATTGGAACAATTCCAGGGGTTGGAATATGTCCTAGTTTTACCTGATAATCTGTTCTTGACTGCCATGTTCCTGAATTTATTACTGTTGTTCCCCTATAGCTTCCGTATGCATTGTGGTGCATGTCTCCAATATATACCAAATCTGGTTCTTCTCTTATCACTAGAAAATCTTCTCTTTCAGGCACGTAAGGCTGTTTCATTCCATAAGTTGACATTATGTCTCGTTTCTTCAAAACCTCTATCATTGCTTGTTCTGGATGTTCGCTGTTAAGATATCCTACGCTTCCAATCAGGTCGTGCAATGCTCCGCCATGATACATCATTACTTTTAAACCTTCAATTTCAATCCAGCCAGGGCTTCCGACAAAATGAATATTTTTTCTTTTATTCAATTCTGGTAAAAATTCTTTTGGAACTGCCGGTTGTGGGTCTGCCCATCTTACTGCATCGTGTTGTCCTGGGCAAATTACAATTTCAACATATTCGGGAATTTGTTCTATTAATTTGCTGAATTCTTCGTATTGTTTGTAAATGTCTTTGATTACAAGTTCGTTATTTTGGTTTGGATAAATTCCCACTCCGTCAACATTGTCGCCTGTTATTACAAGATATTTTATTCTGCCAACTTTTTCTTCTTCTTTTGCACTGCCTTCTCGTCCATTAATCCAGTTAATGAAATGAAAATCACTTGTTGAAGCAATTGTAAAATTTGTGTCAACATGCTTTGCTTGTTTTACAGTTAAATCAGGCCAAAGCACTTCTTTTACTATTAGCAAATCTTCATTCCATTTAACTGCCTTTATTGCAATTACACTGTCTACTAAAACCTTTTCAGCAATTCCTCTTGTGCCAATATCATCTTTTATCAGGAGTGCAATGCATTTTGATTCAAGGTCTTCAATTTCCAATCCAACATGGCCTTTTTTTGTAACCCATTTTCTCAAAACCATTCCAATTACATCAACCTTGTTGCCTTTTGGAACAAGTTTTACTCTTGCAATTGGCCTTGGGCTAAGTCCTTGTCTTCGTTTTAAAATTTGTGAAAGTAATTCAAACTTTTTTCTAAAATAATGCAAAAAATTTTCTATCTTGCCTTCGCTTTTGCTTTGGCCTGTAACATCATATTTTGAAATAACTCTGATTTTTCCATCGTATTCTTTTGCAATTGGCTTAAATCCCTTGTTTTCAACAGTAACTTTTTTTTGTTCAAGCCCGTCAAGCTTTGTTTTAATCAGTTTTTTTTCAACGGCTTCACTGTTTATGAATAAAATTCCTTCTTTAAGCAAGTCGTCTACTATTTCGCGAAAATTTTCCTGACCTTTAAGCAAATTAATTGCCTTTTCATCAACAAATGCCTTTTTTTCGCTTACATAATTGATGATTTCACTTTTTTGGTCAACCTGAATCTGCACTGCAATTACTCCTTTATTTTTTCCCTCAAGGATTCCATCATGCTGATTATTTCCCAAACGTCTGTTCTTGTATGGTCTGGAATGTTCAAATCTTTGCTAATGTCATCCATCATGTAAACTGCAGTACTCAAATTCTCTATCTTAATCTGTTTGCCTGAAACCTTTTCCATTGCATCTTCAACAATTTCCCTAATATTTCTTGGAACCTGATGATCTGTAACAACAGTTTTCATTATTTCAAGCAATTCTTTAAGTTCCTTTTCTACTTCTTCCATATCCATTCCTCCAAAAATCAGCATCAAGCGGAAAAATCAATTAAAATCCCCTTGACTTGTTTTAAGCCAAATAAACTTGGTAAGGAAAAAGATTTAAATTGCTCTTTTTTTCGGATTTCAGACGATTTTTAATATGTTACTTAGCGTGAAATTGCATTTGCTTCTGTAAAACAATTTAAATTTGTTGCAATTGGGCAGTAAAACATTTCACTATAATCTGTTCCATTTCATCAAATTAGCCCTTATTTTGACAAATCTTATTTTATTTATTTTTTTGGGCAGTAAAAACTGCTTGTTTTTTTTGGGGTTTAGGCAGTAAAAGCCAAAAAAAAATTTAAAGGAAACTTTTTTTTAGGTCAAAATCAACTCAATAACAGCTATCTTTCCTGATGCAATTTCCTAGCTTCCTTTATTGCCTGCAAATAAACCTCTTGCTCCATTCTAAAGCCAACATCAATCAGCTTTTCCAGACATTCAAGAAATTCGTCAAATGAAATTGCCTTTTGCTTCAGTGCTTTTAGCAGCACAAAAAGGGTTCCCCTTGGCTTTAAACCAAATGCTTTGGCCGCAATCCTTGCATGGGTTTGGTCTAACAGGATAGGAACTTTTAGATCAAGACTCAGAGATATTGCTTCTGCCTCGCCTTTATCAATTCCAAAATCGTTCAATCCTGCTTTAACAGCGGATTTTTTGACTTTAATCCAGCCTTCTTCAATGCCCTGTTCAACCAGCAGGGCATCACCATACTTTCCCTTTTTTCCTTGGACAACAACCTCTTCAAAAACAGCATTTGGAATAACAACTTTTTTGAAAAAAGTTTTAAGCAGCGAAAGCCTGTTTAATTTCCCCAAATAGATTAGAATAGTTGAATTGCTTACAATCATTTAAGTGCCTCTTTGAGGTCCTCTTGCAATTCCCTAATAGTGTACTGAAATGGAATCCCCTTAGCTGAAGCCAAAACAAGTGCATCCCTTAATCTCAAGCCTGTTAGCTCAGCAACCTTTCCAATAGTAATCTTTCCTTCCTTGTATTGTTGCAAAGCCCTTTCAATCTTTCTATCCAAGAGGGCTTTGCCCAAAAGTCTTCTAACAACCGCAGATCTGTCCAAACATTCTTCCTTTTCAATTGCCCTGATTTCCGCGGCCTCTTTGTCATCAATTCTTGTAGTAATAGTTACGCCCATAAACAAACCTTCGTATTAAATCATAATGTATTAAATACAATATAATCGCATACACTTTTTAAGGGTTTCTATGGTTCAGGCAGAGTCTGATGCAGTTTTTTTCTGGTTAATCTGTTAAATACGTTGTGTTTGGGCCGTAAAAAGCGCGGAAAAAGATTTAATGTTTTTTTTAGCTGGCAATCAGTCCATTGGACTTTGCCATCGATTTCCAGTACGGATTGCTATGTTTTTTCTAAGGTTGTCAATGTCTCGCATAAGACGAATGCAGTTGTGAATCTGTTTCTGGTGTTGTGTTGAGGTAAATTTTGCGCCGTCTCTTATTGCTTTGAAGTAGTCATTTGTAAATATTTCGTTATTTCCAAAAAGCAATTTATTGTAGTTTTTTCTAGCTTTTTTTATTCTTGCTTCAACCGCCTCAAAATTTACGGCGTCTGCAAGGTCTTTTGTTTGCTTTCCCGTTTTTCTTGTCTTATGCATCCTCTTTATTTTGCCTTGTTGTATTTCAAGCCATTCTTTTGTGTTTTTCAGTTCTATTTTGGTTTGTTTTAGCAATTTGTGGTGTTGTGTTAGAAGCCTGCTTCTTTCTTTCGGGCTTTTTGAAAGGAACTCTGGATTGAAATGGTTTCTTCTGTGTTGAAAGTAATTTTGACCAAACCTAATTGCGTTTGCTTTTTTTTTTCTTGATTGGTTTTGTCATGTTAACTTCCTTTTCTTGTTTCTTTTCCTTTTGATGCCTTTTCTTCAAATTCTTTTTCAAGCACTTCCGAAATTTTTTCACCTAATCCTGATTTAATTCTTTTCCCTTCAATTATTGCGTTTGGAAAAGCCTTTTTTGCTTTTTCCATCTCTTTTTTGCTTGCGGTGTCTGCCTTGTTGATTACGGGAATTACTGCAATGCCTTCAAATTCTTTTTTTATTTCGCGGAAAAGGCTTTCCTGTTTTTCAAGAGGAAAACCGCATTGCATTGTCGGATCAACAACGAAAACAATTGCTTCTGCAAGATATTTAAATGCTGCAATTCCTTTTCGCTCAATTTTGTTTCTTTCCTCCAAGGGTCTGTCAAGTAATCCGGGGGTATCAATTAACTGAAACTTCAAATAGTTATGTATAAGATATCCTATTTCGAGTTTTTGTGTTGTGAAGGGGTAGGCTGCAACTTTTGGCTGGCTTTTGGTTAGCCTCCCCAAGATTGTGCTTTTGCCTGTGTTTGGGTAACCTGCAATTATTGCTGTTGGTAAATCTGTTTTTACTTTTGGAAGCTCTTTCAATTTTTTTGCTGCTCTGTTATAGTTTTCTATACTTCTGTCAAGTTTTTTCACAAGCCCTGAGAGTCTGCCGTAGAATTCTCTTACTATTGGTCCTGCTTTTGTTGATTCTGTTTTTTCAAGTCCTTTTATTCTTCCTATTGCGTTTCCTTTTAGCTTTAGGATTATTCTTCTTTCTGCGGAAATGTGGCCCAGCGCTTTTAGGGTTTGGTTTATATCGATTGTTGATTCAATGAGCTCGCGGTAGAATGGGTTTACTTCTTTCATGTTTGGAAATTCAATGCATGCTCTTAGAAGAAATTCTGAAACGTAATTTGAGCTTGTTTCAATGCGCTTTATGTTTTTTCCTTTTGCGTCCTTTATTACATTTCTTTCGCTTTTTAGCATTGCTGATGCCTTGCGTGCTTTTTATGAGGTTCATATGCTTTCCTGTCCTTTTGCTAATCTTTTTAACCCTTTGTCTAATTTATTGGTATAAGAAGCTATTTTTAAGCTTTTTAAGAGTTGATTATTCAGTTGAAATAGGGGTTTTTTTGATGGTTTTAGAGAATTTTTACGAGAGCAAAAGACATAAGTTTTACATTACGATTCCAATAGTGCTTTTTATTGCATTCATGTTTGCAATTTTTGTCTGGCCTACTGTTCCTGCAGGAATTGATCTTGAGGGTGGAACCATGATTGTGATTAGGAGCGAAACTCCCATTGATGCTGATGAACTTACCCAGTTTCTTTCAGAAAACTTTGATTTGATTGATTTAAAGGTAAGCAGTGTTACCGGTCCAAGTGGAACAGGTGTAAATATTCAGTTTGCGGGAAATCAGAAACTTCTTTTAGTACAATCTCATATTGATTCTGCAAAATCTTTACTTGCATCAAATCCTGATGCTGCATTGCAGGAAGCTCAGGCAGGTGTAACAATTCTTTCTCCTTTCCTTGTAACAACTGTTTTGCCTTCTGATCCTGCAGAAGCAGTTGGTTTGGCTGATTTTTATCTTATAGAGGCTTATCGGAAATTTAATCAGGAAATACAAAGTCTTATTGTTCAGAATTTTAATCTTGGTACTGGTGTTGCCTTTCAAAAAAAGGAAGTAAGCCCGACTCTTGGAGCTGTCTTTTGGCAAACAGCTTTTAATGTTGCAATTATGGGCGGCTTTCTGATAGTTATTGTAATTTTTATTTTCTTCAGAAAAATTATTCCAAGCCTTGCAGTAATTGCGGCTGCAATTTTTGATGTTGCTGGAGCGCTTGCTTTAATGGCCGTCTTTGGAATCCCGCTTTCTTTAAGCAGTATTCCTGCATTGCTAATGCTAATTGGTTACAGTGTTGACACAGACATTATGCTTACAACAAGGGTTTTGCAGAGAAAGGAGGGGACTCCTGAAAAAAGAGCAGCTAAAAGTATGTCAACTGGTTTAACAATGACCGGTACAACAATGGCTGCTCTTGTTTCAATGATTATAATTGCTTATATGAATCAAATTTACATAATTTTTGAAATTGCAATTGTAATCTTTTTCGGATTACTTGCAGATCTTGTTTCAACCTGGTTAATGAATGCGGAAATTCTGTTATGGTATTCTAAGAGGAAAAATAAGAAATCAGGTGTTTTCTAGTGGCCGAGATTTACAAAAACTGGAAAGTGATATTGTTTGTTTTCTTTTTATTTCTTTCATTTGCAATAATTGGATTTAGAGGAATTACTTTTGGAATTGATTTCAATGGAGGAACCCTTTTTCAAATTGAGCTGGCTGAACCAATAACAAATCTTGATGAAAGAGCAAGGATTGTTCAGACAATACAACAAAGGCTTGACTGGACCGGTTTGAAGGATATTAGCGTAAATTTTTTCGGAGACGACTTTGTTATTGTACAGGTTGCTGAATCAGATCCTGAAACAATTGAACGAATTGAATCCCTTTTGAAAAAACAGGGTGTTTTTGAGTCAACAATCGGCGGCGAAATAATTTTTTCAGGAGAAGATATAATTGAGATGTCAAAAGATCCTGCAAAAGGATATAGTTTATACAATGAAGGTTCTGGCGTAAGATGGGTGCTTCCATTTGTTTTGAAAAGCACTGCAGCCCAGCGTTTTACTGAAATGACTTTTCACAAATGTGACCTTGTATCATATTCAACAGATGTTGGACGTGAATATGAATGTGAAAATACATACTTTTTCATTGACAGGCCAAAGGAATCTATTCTTGTAATGTCAAAAGATGTTTTCTTTGCTGACGAACAACTATTATTGCAGGGAATTCAAAGTGAGGGAATTGCAGAAGGAACAAGCATTGACGACATTTTACTAAATTCACAGGTACCATATTTTCTTTCTGAGAAAGATGGATTAAACGAAGAACAGCTTGCTTCGCTTGAAGAACTTGTTCAGGAAAAAACATCGGCAATAATTCCTGCAAGCCTTCCTTTAAGCACTCAACAGCAGATTATTGATTTGGGTTTTGAGCTCAGAGTGCTTGAAGATGAACAAGGAATGCCCTTTGTATTTGATGCAGTTGGAATGAGAAGCATTATTGGTTTGGGTGAAAGTGTTACACAAATGGATGTTGCAAATCTTGCAGATGCCGAGCCAATGAGTAAGCTTCAGATTTTTGGTTCTGCTTCAACAAGAGAATCAGCAATTCAGAGAAGGGGTGATTTGGAAATTTTGCTTCAGTCAGGAAGCCTTAGTGTTTCGGTTAAAAGCATTAGTAAGGAAACAGTAAGTCCTTTGCTTGGAGAAAATTTTTTACAGGATGTTGCATTAATCGGACTGGTTGCATTGTTTGTTGTTGCAATTGTTCTTTTTATAAGATACAGAATTCTAAAGCTTACTTTGCCAATTGTTTTAATTGGTTTAAGCGAAGTAATAATCACTCTTGCCCTTGTTTCTCTTATAAGCAAGTTTGATTTGGGTGCTGTTGCAGGATTGCTTGCAGTTGTTGGAACAGGTGTTGATCACCAGATTATAATTACTGATGAACTAAGACGCGGTGTGCAAGAGCATGCTGGAAGCCTTGTTGCAAGAGCGCAAAGGGCATTTTTTATAATAATGGTTGCTGCTTCAACAACAATTGCAGCAATGCTTCCAATTATACTAATTGGATTTGGATTGGGAAGATTGGTTGGATTTGCAATCACCACAACAATCGGTGTTCTCGTAGGTGTACTTATAACAAGGCCTGCATTTGGGGAAATCGCAAAGGCAATACTTGAAAAGAAATAGTGCTTTTTTTCCTAAAGAAGCTCTGCAAAGTTTTTAACTTTTGCAATTCTTTTTGTGAGATAATACCATATTACAAGAATTGCTCCTGCTGCTAAAAACCAGGTTGCCATATGCAGTGTTTCTCCAATGTCAGGGCTGAATGAAATTGAAACCCAAAGCACAAAATACACTCTTAAAAGATTTAGTGGGAAAAGAATCAATGCACCAATGGCAAGCAATGCAATCTTTTTCTTTATCTCCGGCTTGCAAAGTGCAAAAATTATTGATGCAAACACACTTATTCCAACAAGGCCTGTGCAGTTTGGCACAATCTGAAATGAATGGCTATCATTCCACTCAATCACATTTCCATTTGCAACCGCTCCAATGGCGCCTGCTTCAATTTCTGCAATGCTGTTTTCAACAAATTCCAATGGTAGGGCAAGTATTAGAAATTGCAGTACTGCGTAAATCACAAAAAATTTTATAAGAAAAAGAATTGCTTTTTTTTTGAATTCCTGAATTTCAGGCATTACCATGGCACCTTTTTCATTTTTCCAACATATGCAATTCTGTTACTTATTACATGCATTACCATGGTAAATGCTGACAGAAAAATTACTTCAAGCGTGCTTGGCACTACAAGAATCATTCCAATTACAAATCCGCCGATTATAAAGTCAAGCTGATCTAGTAAAAAAATGCTTTTTCCTCTTGGGACATTGAATCTTCTTTTTGCAAAGCTTCCTGCAAAATCTCCAAGTACTGCTCCAATTGCAAGCAGCATTCCATAAGCAAGATAGTTTGCACCTATTACTTCTGTTGTTTCAGGAAACACAATGCTTATTGTTAAAACTCCGATGAATGCAAAGAAAAGCCCTAAAGCAGTTCCCTTGATTGATTTTCCTCCCCCTAAAATGCGTCTTCCGTCAAAAAAATTCTTTCCAAAATCAATTGGAGTTTTTCCTCCAAAAATTAAGGCAAAGCCATTGCAAAGATATAGTGGAATAGCCATAAGGCTTATTCTTAGTATAAACAAAATCCAGAATTCCATTCAATTCAACTCTCTTTTCTTTTCCTTCCATTGATTTTTAGCTTAATTTAATTTAAACCTTTGTATGTTTGCTTTTGTGATTTTTAATTTATTAAAGTATTACAATTGCATAAAGTCCCAAAGCAAGTACTGTTCCGCCAAGGCTTCCCAAAAAGTTAACTTCTGCATTGTTAAGCATTCCCTGTCTTTCAAAAACCGCTCCAAAAAAGCTGTCAACTAATGAACCAAACACTCCGCTTACTACAAGTATAAGGAAAAGGATAACATCTTGGAATAGTATAAAATATACTAAAGCGATTATGACTGATCCAACAAAGGCTGCAGCAATACCCAAAGGTGTTACACCTCCGTCAGTTCCTGGTTTTACCTGTTTCAAAGTTGTTACTAGTACAGGTTTTCTTTTTGAAAGAATTCCTATTTCGCTGCTTAATGTGTCTGCAAGAGCGCTTGCAAATGCTGCAAAAAATCCAAAAGGGAATCCTAATGCAAGTGCAAGTATTGCTGTTCCGCTGTTTCCAAGAATGTTTCCCATTGCTCTTTTTTCGTGCTTGGGTTTTCTTTCCTTTGCATAAAGTGTTCCTGCTTCTGCTGCAATAAAGAAAAGCAATGCTACAAAAAAGAATGTAATGTCATAATTTGCAAAAATAAATATTGCTATTCCAACAATATTTGCTATTAGCACGCCTTCAAAATTTAACAGCTTTTTTTTGAATGAAATTATGCTAAATATTCCTAGTGTTGCGAAAAGAATCAGGACCAGCACTTCCATTGGAAGAGCCATCTTTACTTACCTTCCAGCACCCTGCTTTTAATTATTTCTACTCTTTTCAATGGTGCGATTTTTGTAAGTACTTTGAAAATCTTTGAAGACATTGCCCCAAAAATCATTTCCTGTGAAGCCTGTATATATGGTTTTTGTAGTACTGCTTCTTTCATCATTTCAGCCATTTTTTTGCCAACGTCTGCTTCTTGCTTTTTTGAAAGCTTTCTTACAGACAATGCAATAGTTTTTACTTTAACTTGTTTGTTGTCGGCTGTTCTAAGTGTTTGAATAATTTCTATCTTGCTCATTCTTCTTCTTACAAGTCTGCTTACAAAACCAGGGCTTGCTTCGTGTCCTAGAGTCTGACAGCTTGCATTGTTTCCTTCAACTCTTTCAATCTTAAATAAAACTCCAATGTATCTTTTTTGTCTTTGGCCAGTAAGTTGTCCCAAATCAATTTTTATTATTCTGCCTTCAACATTTTTTGGCTTTTCAGCAACTGTTTCGCCAATTACTGTTTTGTCAAATTCTGCAGGAGCAATGATATTATACCATTGTTTTTTCTTCCACTTATCAGCGGTTCGGCTCTTTCTTACCTTTGGGTTCGGCTCTTTCTTACCTTTGGCTTTGATGCGTTTTTTTCCTGCTTTTTGTTTTGTTTTTTTTCTGCCATAAAAAAATCACTTTTGTTTTACAATAATTGTATTAATTTTTTTTGAAACATTTTCCAAATCCTCGTTTCCTTTTTTCCTGCAAATTTCCTTTCCTTGCTTTTTCAAAACAAATTCATATTCCATTAAATCACAATTTTTTTAATTAAATTACATTTCTTTTTGCATTTAACCCTTTTTTTACTTTGCAAGCAATGCCGCTGTTTCAGCACTATACCTCCACTGCATTGGTAACTTGCCTTTTTTCTTGTAATATTTTTCAAGTGCCCTTATTTTTGACACTGTAAGCATTAATCCTCTTTTTGCACTCATGTCTTTTTTGTTTTTTTCCATGTGGCTTCTGAGTTTTTTTTTATTAGGCTCATTAGATCTTCTGGAATTGGGTGTGCTAACTTGTTTTCTTTTAGAATTGCTCCAAGCTTTTTTCCAGTTACTTTTCCAATCTTTGGAATTCCATATTGGTCTCGTAAAATCATTCCGATTTCACTTGCTGAATGTCCCTCATTCGCCAAATGCACTATTGCCTCATTTATTTCAGCAGGCTTTAATTCAACAAATTCCTTTCTTGCATGCTTTGCTTTTTTTGGCTTTTGCTTGTGAGTTTCTGCAGGCTTTTGCTTATGTTCGTGTTTTTCTTCAGTTTTGTGTTCGTGTTTTTTTTCTTCGGCGTTTTCACTGGCTTTTTTTGCTGGCTTTTCTTCTTTTTCTTCCTTTTTCTCAGTCTTGTGGCTAGCTTTTTCTTCCTTTTTCTCAGTCTTGTGGCTTTCTGCTTTTGCTTCGGCCTTATGGCTTTTTTCTTCAGTTTTTTCAGCCTTGTGGCTCTTTTCTTCAGCCTTTGGCTTTTCTTCTTTTTCAGCTTTTTTTGCCATAAAATCACCAATTTAACACTGGCTACCTTTCCGCCCCATACAGGCACAGAAAAGACAACTTTAAAAAATTGTAAATATCTTGCATTTGAAAAGGTTTTTAAAGGTGCTTTCAGCAGGTGTTAATACTTTAAATTAACGGTTTTTGGAAAATTTAAGGCATTCTTTGACCGTAGAACGTTACAAAGTAACCGCCTTCACAGCTGGCAACATACCTTCCGAAAGGAAGCCAGCCTACGTTGTAGTCGCAAATTAATTCACCGGTTTGCTTGTCAATTGTTCCGTCTATGTGAGCTCTTTCCTGAAAAACCTTATCATGAATGGCCCGGTCATCTAGCCATGGCGCCCAGGCAAGCAAAACCAGAAGCAGTACTGCGACCGTTATTATGGCTTTTGTTTTTTGTTTCATATCTTTACATATCCTGTGGTGTTAATGCCTTAAAATTAAC
>JAFCCG010000022.1 GCA_017610335.1 Chloroflexota bacterium
ACCACTGCACTTTTGTGATGTGTTTTTTGGGTTCACTTTCACTACTTTTCCACCAGCACTTTCAGCCTTGAAAGAAAGTTTGTTTGTGAAATCACTCCAACTAACACCTGTTATCGCCCCTGCGAGTTGATGGTTTTTTACCATTCCTTGCACATTTAGGTTTTCTGCGTATATTGTTTCGTATTTTTCTATAAGTCACCAAGTTATTATGTTGAAACTGCTGGAAAAGTATCGGCAGAAACTATAAGAAAATACATTAACGGTGTTCACAATTCATCCACCCGTTAAAACGGGTGGTATTCTTACGAATAGGCGATAAAATAAGAAATCTTTTTCAGAAAATTAGAATTTTCAAAAACTAGAAACTTTTATCATTCGCTTTCTTAAATTCCTTCAAAGCATTCAAAGCATCCTTTAACAAAACCTTGTTTCTAATCCCCTTTGTTTCAGTAAGCCTTAGTTTAAGCTCAGACATTATATCTTCAATAAGAAGCCTCATAAATAACAATACCTTGAAAAGGCTTTAAAAACCGCTCTTAGCAACAACTTCAAACAACAAACCTTTTTCCATAATATTCTTCAAACTAATTGTAAAAAACTTCCCTGTATTTCTCATTTGCCCAGGTCTTAAAAAAAACCAGCCTTTACGAGGAACCTTCCAGGCAATCCAAGCTTCCCCTCCGGCTTTCTCAGCCCATTCCTGTAATTCACCAATTTGCCCAACAGTAATTGCAAGATTTTTTGCCTTTCTTGCCTTGCATTCAACAGCAACAATTCGCCCGTCTTTAATTGCAATAATATCGGGAGCAGGCAAAGGACTTGTTCCGGAACCAGCAATTCTAACAACAGAAAAACCCTCGTTAAAAAACAAGTGCATTAACTCCCTTTCAGCATTAGCACCCTTGCAATGATAAACCATAACAAGTAAAAAGGTAGAAGGGCATAAAAATAAATGGTAAAACAAAAAATGAAACGCAAAAAGCCTAAAGGGCAAGAGCCTGAAAAATCAGATTCAAGGGAAGATATCTGGAACTTAGATAAAAATCTTGCAGACCCCAAATTCGCTGAAAGAGCTATGCACCAAGTAAAGATTAGAAGGCAGCTAAAAACTGTCAAATACACCATAGCCAAGTTGGAGAAAATGAGGCTAAAGGAAATAAAAAAAAATCCAAACAGTGAAAAAGTTAAAAGAATTGAGGAACTGCTTAAATCGCTTAGGAACACTGAAGAAGGAGGCAGAAAAATATTCTTCAAAGAGTAAGAAAGCGGTTTTGAGAGAACAGGAAAAAAACAAGGCTTTTAATTCTTTACTATACCTAATTATTTTGTAGAATTTGGTCTTTTTGGGCAAACGCCCTTTAAAAGGCAATTAAAAAAAATTAGGAAATTAAGAATTTATCAAAATTAGGAAAACAATCATTAATTAAAAAGCATTTTATTATTAGTTGCTAAATGGTTGAAAGAGTTTTGAAAATTAAGGAAACCAAACAAGGTACTTTGTTGCCTATACTGGTTGTCCCAAAAGGCAAGGAATTTGCCATAATAGGTTTTGATGAATGGAATGGCAGCCTGAAAATAAGGCTGCAGGAAAAACCTGAAAAAGGGAAAGCAAATCAGGAATTGGTTAAAAAACTGCGCAATTTTTTTGGCGCAGAAGTAGAAATTGTGAAAGGAAAAAAACAGCGGAAAAAAATGCTGTTGGTTCACGCCGGGAAAAAAAGCGTGAAAGAAAGCCTTTCCAGCCTTTAAAGGCAAGAACCTGATTCTACACCAAAAAGAAAAGGTGATTTAAAAAATGGCAAAAACTTATCTGAGTACTGTAAAGTATGTTATCAAAACAGACTTTACAATCGAAGGAATAGTTGACAAACATGACATAATTGGCGCCATATTTGGCCAAAGTGAAGGCCTAATAGGCGAAGAAATGGACTTAAAAGAATTACAAAAAAACGGAAAACTTGGAAGAATTGAAGTAGAAGCCAGGGTAAAAATCGGAAAAACTGTCGGAATTTTAATAATTCCAAGCAGCCTTGACAGAGTGCAAACAAGCATTCTTGCAGCCGCAATTGAATCAGTTGACAAAGTAGGACCTTGCAATAGTGAATTTATAACAACCTCAATAGAAGATGCAAGAAAAGAAAAAAGAAAAACAGTTACTGAAAGAGCAAAAGAACTGCTTATGAAAATGGGAACAGACATGCCTGAAACACAGGAACTTGCAGAAGAAATAAGAGGACTTGCAAGAACATCTGATTTGAAAGAAATTGGCAGAGACAAAATCCCAATAGGACCAGAAGTTGATTCAAGCAAAGAATTAATTCTGGTAGAAGGAAGAGCAGACGTTATAAATCTTGTAAAACACGGAATCAAAAACGTTGCGGGAGTAGGCGGAGCAAACATTTCAAGAACAGTAATAAATCTTACAAAAGGAAAAGAAGTAACTGTCTTTGTTGACGGAGACAGAGGAGGAGACATAATTGCAAGACAATTATGCCAGGCAATGAAAATAGAATTTGTTGCAAAAGCACCTGACGGAAAAGAAGTTGAAGAATTAACTCTGAAAGAAATTCTTGCAGCTCTTAGAAAAAAATCAGAAGCAGGAGCTACCTTAAATGAAAAAAGAATTCCTTTTGAAGCAAGAAAAAGCTTTACAAGCAGTTCTGACACAAGACCAGTCAGAAGAAACTTTGGAAACAGAGAAAGTGCTCCAAGAGAAAGACGCTTTGGAACAGACACTCCAAGAAACAGAAGCTTTGGAACAGACACTCCAAGAAACAGAAGCTTTGGAACAGACACTCCAAGAAACAGAAGCTTTGAAGAAAGAGCTCCTGCAGAAAGAGACACAATGTCAAGAAGCTATAAAAGCAGAAACAGAGCACCAGTAAGCAATTTTGATAGACCTAATGCAAGACCAAGAGAACTGCCACCAATACAGACTAAAGACCTTGGCGCATATACAAAGCCAATGAAAGAACTTGAAGGAAGCCTAAAGGCACGCTTTTTTGACGCAAAAATGAAAAAGCTCAAAGAAGTAAATGTAAGAGACCTTTTGAAAGAAATGGAGAAAACAAAATCCACAAACTCAATAGTCTTTGATGGTATAGTGACAAAAAGGCTCCTTGAAGCTGCTGAAAAAAGCAAAATAAAGCAGCTTGTTGGCGTAAAAAAAGGCAGAATTGAGGATTCAGAAACAGTAAAGGTTTCAACCCTTTACTGAATTCTTTTATTTTTTCCTCTTTTTTCTAAAATGCATAGCCGCAGGCTCTTCCAAATGCTTTGCAAAATCAGGTCTTACAATTCTTGTTTTGTAGAGGAACAATCCTAAAACAAAAGCCGATGCCCAAAACAAAAGCTCTGCAACAGGCGAAAGCAAAGTAATCACAAACTGCCTCGACGTAATTCTTGGCTGGTCAGGTCTCAACTGCAAGCCAGTAATATTATACAATGAGTCCTTACAGTCAAGATATTGCAACATTGCAACCTGGTTAGTTTGTGTTCCAATCTTTGAAACACAATTTGGGTATTTAACCATTGCATCCCATGAATCAAACATGTGACCAGAGGAAACAACAAACATTATAATTGCAAGTACTAAAATAAACGCGCCCAAAAGCTTTGGTAGAAAAACCCTACTTTTTCCAAAATAAAAGAAAGCCATTCAAAACAAATAATGCATTATTAATATTTAAATGTTAGCTTCAAAGTAATTTTATGAGGGCTCGTGGTCTAGTGGTATGACATCACCTTTACAAGGTGAGGGTCGCCGGTTCGATCCCGGCCGGGCCCATTTTAGGAATCCAAAGCTATTTATTTAAGAAATGTCTTTTCTTTATTCAATGCCAAAAAAAGACAAAACAAACGTGAATGCAACAACGAAGTTAAAAACAGTAATTGGACTTTTTATTTTTCTTATTTTTTGTTCGAGTGCATTTGGAATCGAAATTGAAAACAGCTCAACAGTACAGTCGGTGACTGCAAAAATTACAATTGAAGGAACCGGAACCATTGCAGGAAATTTGCAGGGAAAAGAAGCTGAAATAGAAGTTTTGAGTTTTAACAAAGGATATGGTCAAAAGGTTTTGACCCTAAGCGAAATTCTTGAAATAAACGGAAAAACAATTAATGGCATTGGCAAAAAAGACGAATTAGGAAACAGGTATGCATTATTTAAAATTGGAGAAACAGGAAACTTTTCCTACAAGATTGAAGCATTGATTGAAACAGATGCAATGCCTCCTGTGATTGAAGACTTTGACCTATCACATGAAATAACTGAATTTGAAGAATTTTTACAACCAAGCGAAAACATTGAATCAAACCATGAAAGCATTAGAACATTTGCATTCAACACCTTTGACAACAGCAGCTGGCTTGAAACACTTGTTGAAATAACACAGTGGACTTATGACAATATAGAATATGATTTGAGCTATTTTCCTGAAACATATTCAGCTGTTTCAACATTAAAAGAACGAAAAGGAGTTTGTGACGAATTTGCAGTTCTTGCCGCATCAATGCTTAGAGCAAAAGGTATTCCGGTAAAAGTCGCAACAGGACTTAGTTTTAATCCAAAAGAAGGACAAAAATGGAACAACCATGCATGGCTTCAGGCATTCAACCCAAATTCAGGATGGATTTCACTTGACCCAACATTTGGAGAAGCAGGAACCGTTGACGGAACCCATATTGTAAGAGGGTTTTTCAAAGATCCAATAGAATCAAGTGTTTCAAAAGCAATAGTAATACAAACTGCTTCAATAACAATAAATGAAAACCCAGCAGTTGTAGAAACAACCGCATTTAAACCATTTAGTGGAATTTTTTCAATTGAAACAGAAAATGAAACCATGCCTGCAAACAAATGGCACAAAATTGAAATAAACGCAAAAAATATGGTTAATGGAAATGTAATTGGATGGTTTTCGATTGGATTGCCTGTGGATTTTGTTGCATTGGAAAAAAAGAAAATATTACTTTTTGAAGAAGGAGAAGAAAAAGAAATTACATGGGATATAAGGGTTGACAAAGAACTTGAAGAAAACGAATATCTTACAGGAGCCTACAAAATTGTTTCACTTGGAGGCGAAACACAAAAAGAACTAAAGATATTGCCTGGAACAAAATTTCAGGAAGAAGCAGAAATTATAATTGGAAACATTATCCCAATTGTTGAAAACAACAGTCTTACAATAGATATAGAACTTGAAAACAGAGGAGCAGAAAAGGGGCTTGTTGAAATAACACTTGAAGAAATTTCAAAAAGCATCGAAATAAACGGCTTTGAAACTACTGAAGTTGCTATAAAAATTCCTGAAGCAGAAAACAAAACATATTCACTCACAGTAAAAGGACCAGGACTTGAATTTGAAACAGAAATTGAATTATATGAAGGAAAACCACTGCCAGTAGAACAACCTTTAGCAACAACAAACAATCAGGTTACAGAACCACTAAGCCAAACCAAGCTCGATTTTTCAGGGCTTTTAACCATTGAAACAGCTATTATTGCAGGAATAATAATCGGAATTGCAATAATTGCGTTTCTTTTAAAAGAATTGTTATCAAAGTAATTTTTTAAAGCGACCGTAGTCTAGTGGTTAAGATTCGACCTTGCCAAGGTCGGGGCCCGGGTCCGATTCCCGGCGGTCGCAATTTATTAAATAAACTAATAAAAATCAGATGGTAAAATGAATAATTTGCCCATAACAAGAGAAGAAGCAATTAATTTGCTAAAAAGCATGCCACAATTAAAATCTGACATGAACCATTATCTGGAAACAGAAGCTATTATGCGTGGTCTGGCTGAAAAATTTGGTGAAGCCATAGACTATTGGGGGATGTTAGGTTTATTGCACGATGTTGATTGGGCCCTGACAAAAAGTGATTGGAGCGAACACTGCATTAAAGCAGTAGAAATTCTGAAAGCAAAAGGGTTTGATGAAGAGTTTGTAGAAAATGTACAATCTCATGGATATGGCTTTGACGAAATCCAAATGCTGAAAGACAAAAAAAGAAATTCAAAAATACAACATTCACTTACTGCTGCAGAAACTCTGACAGGAATTATTTATGCATATGCTATAATGAGGGGTAAAAAAATCTCTGGCATGGAAGTAAAGGGATTGAAGAAAAAATTTAAGGACAAAAGTTTTGCTGCAAACTGCAACAGGGAAAGAATCAATGAAATAGAACTAACAGGATTGCCAAGAGCCGAGTTTTTTGCATTGTCAATTGAAACAATTAAAAAAATAAAAGACAATATTGGATTAGCGTAACAACAAGTCGTCCACCAGATAAAAAAATGTTTAAAGAAAATTTTCAACCATTTAAAGAAATTCTTCAACCTTTTCCCAAACAAGTTTGTGAATTTCAGCCCTTGATTTTATTCCGGAATCAGAAGCACATTCAATTCTTGACCAATTTCCTTTTTCACAGAGTTTAACAAAAACCTGCCTTGTTGCCTTAAGATAATCCAAATCAAGTTCATGAATGTCTTTTTCCCTTTTTCTTGAATGCATTAACTTTGCAGAAACCTCAACAGGCAAATCAAGAAAAATTGTCAAATCAGATTTTGGAAGCCTTGACTCAACAGACTCAATCCATTCAATAAATTTCTTTTGTTCACTGTCCTGAAACTTGGCGGCCTGATGTGCAATATTACTTGCGATATACCGGTCACAAACAACAACCCTTCCTTGCCTAAGCAATTTTTCAATTTCTGGCATTGCATCAAACCGGTCAAGAGAGTAAAGCAATGAAGCAAGCTCTGGTTTCACTTTCTTTAAAGAACCAAATTCACCCTGAAGGTATTTGGTCACAAGTTTTCCAAAAAAAGTATCATAACGCGGAAAAGAAAACAAGGAAACCTGTTTTCCCTCCTTTTCAAGCCTTTCAGCCAACAGATTTGACTGGGTATGCTTCCCCGAAGCATCCACACCCTCTATTACTATAATTCTGCCTTTCATACAAAAACAAGGACAGGGAAGTTATTTAAATAATAAGTAGGGTAAAATTTCTTTAAGCGCTCGTCGTCTAGTGGTTAGGATCACAGCCTTCCAAGCTGTTGACTTGGGTTCAAGTCCCAACGGGCGCATTTTTTTATTTTATCAGTGAAACAAAATGATTGGCAAAAACAAAAGAAAGGAAATTGCTCTTGAAAGAATTCACAGGCTTTTTGAATTAGCGAAAGCAGAATTTGCAAAGCATCCTGAGCGAAGCAAAAGATATGTTGAACTTGCAAGAAAAATTGGCACAAGAAACAAGGCAGTGATTCCTGCAGAATTAAAAAAACAATTTTGCAAAAAGTGCGGTGCGTTTTTAGTAAAAGGCAAAAATACAGAATGGAAGGAAATTGGCAAGCTGCTGGAAATAGAATGCCAAGAATGCGGATTCAAATTCAAAAAGGCAAAAAAAGTAAGAAAAGCATAACCCACAACAAACCAGTAAAACCTGAGTTCAAATCCCAGTCGGGACATGACCTATCGAGCCCAAGCGAAGATAGGTCCCGACTATTTGTTATTTTCCCAAGGCTTTTGCCAACAGGCAAAAGGCTTTTCAAATCCCAGTCGGGGCAATATATTTTTATAGGGCTGTGCACAATAAGTTATTAGTGAGATTATGCCGATAAGCATTACTATGGAAACTCTTTACAGGGAAATAAGAGATTTAAAGAAAGAAGTTGAGACCGTAAAGCACGCGCTAATTCCAGAAGAGAAGGTTTCAGCCAAAGAACTTGGCGAAATAAGAAAAACAAGGAAAGAAATGAAAGCAGGCAAAGAAAAAAGCTTTGAAGAGGTCTTTGCAGAGTAAAAGGCGATTTCCTTGTTTGAAATAAGGTTCAGTAATCAAGCAGAGAAAGCAATCAACAAATGCGACAAAAAACTTAAAAGGCGGCTGAAAGAATTTTTTGAAACGCTGAAACAAAATCCTGTTCCTGCCAAAGAATATGACTTAAAAAAGATTGCTGGAGAAGAAGACACTTACAGAATAAGGTTATCAAGATTCAGAACCACTTACACCATTTACTGGAAACAGAAAATAATCAGAGTAATCAAAATAGCGCGAAGAAAAGAAAGCACATACAAAAGATAAGTGAAAACAATAGACTCTATTTCTACATAATATATTTAAATACTTTTATAGACATATAATTATTAGCACACTGCAGGAAAGCAAGTAAATTAAACGAAACCGTTTATAGCCCAGTCGGGGCAAACTTTTAAGGATAAAAACATGGCTTTTTAAAGGTTTTTAGCCGGGATTGTTTTATTGAAAGAAGCTTTTTTTTGTTCCCAAATGGTTGAACAGAAAATTGCTCCGAAAGGAGTATGGCATTGAGCATCCTAAGATGCGAAGATGACATAATTTGCAGCCGGAATTTGCCGGCTATTGGAGGAATTTGATTGGGTGTATTTGACGTACCGGCATCTGCTTTGATTAAGGTAGTTGCCGCAGACCTGAAAAAACAAGGACTAAAACAACCAGACTGGATTATGTTTGTAAAAACAGGCAGCCACAGGGAAAGAGCACCTGACAACCCTGAATGGTTTTATGAAAGAGCTGCAAGCATACTTTACAGAATTTACAAAGAAGGTCCTTTAGGAACAGGTTCTCTTAGAAACTATTATGGCGGAAAGAAAAGAAGAGGTGTAAAAAAAGCACGCTTTCAAAAAGCTGGTGGAAAAATTATCAGAGTTTGTTTACAAGAACTTGAAAAACAAGGACTTATTAAAAAAGACAAAAAAGGTCGAATTATAACAGGCAAGGGACAAAGCTATTTGAACAAGCTTGCAAAAGAAACAATTGCATTTACAAAACAGGATGAAGCAAAAAAAATAGTTGCAAAAGTTGAAAAAGAAAAACATTCTGAAAAAACAGTGGAAGAAAAAAAGGTTGAAGAAGAATTGAAAAAACAAGAACAAGTAGGAAAAGATAAAGAAAAGGCAAAAGAAGAAGCCAAGAAAAAAGAAAAGAAAAAGGACGAAAAAAAGGTCGAGGCAAAAGAAGAATAATGTTAGGACTTGCTTGAATTAAAGAGGAAATTTTTAATGGAATATGATGAAATTAAAGGACAGAGAATGGAGGAATTGAAAAAAAGACAGCTCGAAGAAGAAAGGCAGGAAGAAACCGAAGCAAAAATTGCTTTGATAATAAGAAGCCTACTAACCGAAGAAGCAAGAAACAGGCTGAACAATGTAAAAATAGTAAACCAGCAATTGTATCTCAAAACAGTGCAAACAATTTTGTATTTTCAAAATGCAGGACAATTGAAGGGAAAAGTTGATGAAGAAAAACTAAAAATGTTATTAGAAAAATTAAGGAATAAAAAAAAAATTAAGATTACAAGGAAATGATTTTTATGGCAAAAAACAAGGAACAGGATTTTAAGGATTTTTTAATCAGCAGCAGAAAAAAGATAAGGCCAGGTCTTACAAATGCACCTGTGTGGGTTCTGCAAAAAGCAGGAAAAAGAATCTGGAATCCGAAAAGCAAAAGAACATGGAAAGATGTTGACCTTGGAAAACTTTACAGAAAAAGACAGCACAGAGAAAAAGCCGCTTTGAGAAGACAAAAGGAGTAATAAAATATGGCAAAAGAAAAAAAAGCAAAAAAAATTGAAAAAGTCGAAAAAGAATTCGTTATCGGACTACAGTCTGCTTACAATTGCCCAAGACCAAGAAGGGCAGAAAAAACAATTTTTATTATAAAAAAGTTTATGTTTAAACATTTTAGAGCAACAAAAGAAAATGTTCTGATAAGCAATGCAGTTAACGAATTCCTGTGGAAAGATGGCAGAGAACACACTCCAAGAAAAATTGAAGTAAAAGTTATTTTTATTGAAGGTAAAATAAATGTTTTCCTCAAAGGCGAAAAGGCAAAACTTCCAAAAGAAGAAAAGAAAGAGGAAAAGATGACAAAAGAAGAAAAGAAAAAAGAAACAGAAAAAGAAATAAAAGGAATGACAGAAGAAGAAAAAGTAGCGAAAGCAGAAAAAGAAAAGAAAAAAGATGAGAAAAAGCTTGCAGAAAAGGCAGCAGAAAAATCAGCCATCAAAAGAGGCTAGAGGAAATGAAAATTGAACTTGGAACAGTAAGGGAAACGCCGTTTGTAGGCATTTTTACTATTGCAACAGAAAAATTTATACTTGTCCCAAAAACTATTTCCACAAAAGAAGAAAAAATAATTACAAATCTTTTTGACACAGAAATTATCAAAGCAAGCATTGCAAACTCAGGGCTCTTAGGAGTTCTTTCAGCAGGAAACAGCAAGGGAATTATTGCAGGCAGTGTCGTAGAAGAAAAAGAAGAAAAGAAAATGGAACAGACAGGAATTAAAATTAAAAAAATTGAAAACATGAGTGCAATTGGAAATCTTATTGCATTAAACGACAGCAAAGGCGTTTGTTCAGCTGCATTTTCAAAAAAACAACAAAAAGAAATAGAAAAATTTTCAGGAATAAAATTAAAAGAAGCAACAGTTGCAGGATCAGACCTTGTTGGTGCAGGAATTGTAGCAACAAACAAAGGATTTGTTTTAAACAAAATGGCAACTGATAAAGAAGGAAAAGAAATAGAAAAACATTTTAGAATACAAGGAGCAAAAGGAACAGCAAACGCAGGAGACTGCTTTATTGGAAACAGCCTGATAGCAAACAGTCAGGCAGCATTTGCAGGCAGAAACACAACAGGATTTGAACTTGCAAGAATTGATGAAGGATTGAGGGGATGATTATGGCAGACGAAAAGATTTTTGAGATAAAAGGAGAAATTCAGGAAAAAGACGGAAACAAGCCTTTTTTGAAAAAAGTAAACGCAAAAACAGAAACTTTTGCAACTGAAAAAATAATATGTCTTTTTGGAAGCAAAAACAAAATAAAAAGAAACAAGATTACTATACAAGAAATAAAAGAGGTGAAAGCAGATGGCAAAAAAGGAAATTGAAAACACAGAAAAACAAGCAGAAAAAAAGCCAAGAGAAATGAAGGTTACAGGCCAGCAGCTAATGGACACCTACAAAAACGACCAGGCAAAATTAGAAGGACTTGAAAGAAAAGGAAAAGCATTACAAAAAGTAATCAGCGAAATGATTTCAGCACTTGACTCAGTAAAAGGAATAAAAAATACAACAGAAGGCGAAAACACCCTTATTTCATTAGGAGCAGGAATTTACGCTGAAGGAAAAATTACAAACACAAAAACACTAAAAAACAGCCTTGCAGGAAACGTACTAGTAAACACAGATATTGAAACGGTTTCCAAAAATCTTGAAGAAGATTTAAAAAAAGCAGGAACCGAAATGTCAAAAACACAAACAGAAATGCAAAAAGTACAGCGAAACTTGCAAATGGTTTCACAAATGCTGCAAAAAGGACAGCAAATGATGCAGGAAAACCAAAATACAAAAGAGCAAGCAAGCGACGTGAGCTAAATTGTTCGACCTCCTCAAAAAAAAACTGGGAAAATTTGCCGAAAAAGTAAAAGGAAAAACAGAAACTGCTTCCGAAGAACCGGCAATTGAAAAGCCGGCAGCAATCGAGGAAACTCCTATTGAAAAACCTGAACCAATTAAAGAACCACAACCCGAAGAAATTCAAGAAGAAACTCTTATTGAAGAAACAGCGACTGAAGAACCGGAAGCAATTAAAGAGCCAGAACCGATTAAACCAAAAGTTGTTAAAGAATTTGAACCAGAACCAATTGAAAAAACAAAATCAATTGAAGAACCAGAAGTCATTAAAGAACCAGAACCAATTGAAAAAACAAAATCAATTGAAGAACCAGAAGTCATTAAAGAACCTGTAGCAAAACCTGTTGAAGAAAAAAGAGAACTCAAAACAAAAATTGGAATTAAAGGAAAGCTCAAGGCAGCAATTACAGGTTCTGTTGAGTTAAAGGAATCAGACATCAAAGAACTATTATGGGAACTTGAACTTTCATTACTTGAAGCAGATGTTGAACAAACAACTGCTGAAGATATATGCAAAAAAATAAAAGAAAGACTTGTAGGAAAAAAGATTTCAAGAGGACAAGGCATTGAAAACACTGTAAAAAAAGAAATCGGCGAAATTCTTGCAGAAATGATGCAAACAGAAGAATATGATTTAATAAAAGAGGCAAAGGCAAAAAAGCCAAAGCCGTTTAAAATACTTTTTTTGGGACCAAATGGAGCAGGCAAAACAACAAGCATTGCAAAATTGACATATTTGCTTCAAAACAAAGGCCTAAAGATTTTATGGGCTGCAGGAGACACATTCAGAGCAGCTTCAATTGAACAGATGGAAATACACGCTAAAAAACTTGGAGTCAGAGTAATAAAACACCAGTATGGAGCAGACCCGACAGCCGTTGCATTTGACGCAGTAAAGGCAGCACAAAGCAAGGACATTGATGTAGTATTAATTGACTCTGCAGGAAGGCAGGAAACAAACAAGAACCTGATGAGAGAGCTTGAAAAGATTTCACGCGTAATACAGCCTGATTTGAAGATTTACGTAGGAGAAGCATTTACAGGACAGGCTTTGCTGCAGCAGGCAAAAGAATACGATAAAATAATCGGTATTGACGGATTTATCCTAAGCAAAATAGACTGCGATTCAAAAGGCGGAACCACGATTTCACTGCTGTACAAAATCGGAAAGCCTGTTCTCTTTGTTGGAACAGGGCAGGAGTATAAGGACCTGGAAGCCTTTAAGCCAAAGTTTGTGCTTGAAAAAATAATTGGCTGACAAAAAAGATTTCTTGGCAGGCAGTCAATTATATTAATTTTGGGCAGGCGTTTAACATTCCAATAGGCCAGTTGGTTGAAATAAGAATGCTGTTTCCAAAAGAATTGCTTTCAAGCACTGAATTTGCAACGGTACAAAGTGGCACTGGTTTGGAAAAGATTATTACAGAAGAAAATACTTTGACAGCTGCGGAAGAAACAAGGTCATTTTTTAACAGTCCGGTATTTATTCTGATTTTTATATTATTTGAAGCTCTTATTTTTGGATTAAGCTGGTATTTTTGTGGAAGAGAACCAAATGTCGAATTGGATGCAATTTATGAAAGAGAAGTTCCATACAAATACAGTCCTGCTGTTGTAAGCGCTTTAATGCATCCGATTGGTAAAAAGCCAAAACTTGAATGCATTACTGCAGAAATTCTTGACTTGTGCCTTAAGGGAAAGCTACAAATAAAGCCCTTGAAAAAAGAAAAGTTTTTGGGAATTTTTGGAAAAGAAGATTTTGAAATTTTGATTCTTGACAGGGCAATGAAAGGAATTCCAAAAAGTGAGCAGATGATTTTTGATTTGATTTCAAACGCAGCAGCAATAAAACATGAAGGATTTATTTTTACAAAAAAAGTAATGGATGAAACGCCTGATAAAATTACTTTGGAAGAACTTAAAAAATACCTGATGTATAACAGAATTGAAAGCCAGTTTCTTGCAAAAATATGGCAAGGTACAGTAAAAGACCAAGCAGAAAAACAAGGGTTTTTCAGCAAAAAAAGTGCATATGTTCCATTTATTGGAGGAACGATTGCCCTCATAATTATAGTAATTTTTATAAATCCTATAATATTTCCAATCTTAATTTTTGAGGCAGCTCTTTTTACAATAATCTTTCCTAATGCTTTGCCAAACAGAACTCCAAAAGGCGCACTGCATCATAAGAAATGGACTCTTTTGAAAAAGTTTTTGGAAGATTTCAGCAACCTGAAGAACATGCCGCCTGACGCAATAGTATTGTGGGAACAATACCTTGTCTATAGCATTCCTTTAGGGGTTGCAAAAACCGTGCAAAAGGCAATGGACCACGCATTTGAGGGAATGAAAGGAGAATACAACGGGCATATCTTTGCCAGAAGCTATGCAGGCTTTAGTGCAGCAGGCGTTGGAGCCGTAGCAGGAAGCTTTTCTTCCGCCTTTTCATCTGCATCCGGAACCTATGGATCAGGAGGGTTTGGAGGCGGTGGCGGAGGAGGCGGAGGCGGTGGTGGGGGCGGAACAGGTTAAAGTAACATTTAAAAACTACAAAAACTTTACTTTTATTGAGTTTTTATGAGTAGCGAAATAGGGAAAAAAAACTTGTTCAACCTTGACCAGTTTATCATACTTTTTGCATGGCTTGGAGCCATCTTTGCAATCTTCTACTATAAAGCATACGAACTTATTATCCCAAGCATTATTGCATTTATTATACTAAACATTGTATTTGGAATATGGTTTAATAAAACAATTAAGCCTAGACAAAATAACAGGTTTAGAAAATACCTTATAATTCAAACTATTTTCCTAGCCATATGGTGCCCTTTACTTGGGCTTATTCTTTGGGGCGACAGAATGGATCTTATACCAATATGGATTATAATTCTAATAGCATTCTACATAGGAATAGGATTTGTAAGTTTCAAAAGTGTTTTCTTAGACTATAAAGAAGAAAGGCACAAAAAAACTATTCACAAAAAAACAGCACACAAAAAGAAAACACACAAAAGTAAAAAGAAAAAATAAAATTCTTACATCTCCTTAAGTTTTGCAATTCTAACCTTTATCGGAGGGTGGGTTGAAAAAAGACCCTTCATCAAAATCTTTTGACCCTTCAAAGGGTTTGCAATATAAAGATGGGAAGTTGCCTTATTAGCGGCTTCCAAAGGTTCTTTGTCATTGCCGATTTTTTCCAAAGCAGAAGCAAGACCCCGAGGATAACGAGTTAACTGTACAGCACTTGCGTCAGCAAGGTATTCGCGCTTTCGGCTGATTGCAAGCTTTATCAACTGTGCAATTACAGGAGTGAGAATTGCAAGAATTAATCCAACTGCAATTGCGGCAATTACAAATATACCGCCCTCTTTTCCGCCACGGCTTCTTCCAATTCCACCAAACAAAAACATCCTAAGCAAAAAATCGCTTAACAAAACAGCAACGCCTACAAGAATTGCGGCCATAGTCATTACTCTAATATCATAATTTTTGATATGAGACATTTCATGAGCAACAACTCCAGTAAGTTCTGCCCTATTAAGCCTTGTAAGACAGCCAGTAGTAACACATACAACCGAATGTTTTGGATCACGACCTGTTGCAAAAGCGTTTATTGCAGTGTCTTCAATAATGTAAACCTTTGGCTTTGGAAGACCTGCAGCAAGAGACATTTCTTCAACAACATTATGCAATTG